>JAPYNK010000155.1 GCA_028285825.1 Arenicellales bacterium
ATTCACCCCAGGACTCAGTGCGACCGGCTGGAATCCGGGCCAGGCCAGAAAAAGGCCTGATGCCTGCGAACCGGTTGCTGGAGAATGTTCCGTTTTCGATGATGCTGGCGCCGAAAGGTACATGTTCACTTCGCCAACGAGTATGTCAACCCAATTTAAAAATGCCTTTTTGGGATGGTGAGGCTGGAGTGCCCTCAGGGGTACGGGAATGGTGGTAAGCGTTCCGGCGTTCCCTCGGTCACCTGCATGAATGGGGTCAAATCATGAAATGTCGCCAGGGATAATCGGACGGCGGTTTCCATTTGGGTCGTCCTGCCTGTTCGGCATGTGCCCGGCAGTCCCCCGGTCTTCTTCATGCCGCTGTAGTTCACGGATGCCGTATCCTGAATAGCCAGCACCAGCAATTCCGGAGCACAGGACTTACCGCCAGTGTTGCGACAGCGGCTTCATCTCCGCCGACTTCCTTTGTTCATCCTACTTTCCAGACCGTCACGCCACCCTGCGCGTCGATTGCAGCTAGCTTGGTCGCATCTGCCCGCCAGCATAAATCCGTACCTAAATCCGCTAATACCGCAGCTCCAATCGGGTCGCCGTTCCCGTCCTCCTGAAGCGACCATACCGCCACGACACCATCCCGGGCTGTCGAAGCCAGAAGCATTCCACGGCGAGCGAAGGATAGCCTTGTGACCGGTTGAACATGGAAATCCAGAATACCGGGGCGCGTTCCTTCCGGTCCATTGCCCTGGAAACTCCATACGGTGATGGCCGCTCCGCCACCAGTGGCGAGGAGAGTGCCGGTGTCATCAAAGGTCAGGGCCGCCGGCTTTGCCGGATATCCGGACATCATGGAGTCCTGCTCCGTAGAGCGGCGCCAGAAGTGTACCGAGTTGTCTTGGCTGCCACAAGCCACAACATCTCCATCATCAGATCGCCAGACTTCCTCGCCGCTTGAATTATATATGTGCACCTTACGGGAGCATGAAGCTGCCAGCCATTTGCCGTCCAGCGACCATGCAACGTTCTCAACCCAGTCAGTGTCAACGTCAATATGCCGATTTATGTGACCTTCGGCGATGCCCCAGACAAGGACTCTTCCATCTTGGCCAGCCGTGGCAAAAGTGGTGCCATTCGGATGGACTGACATTGCCAGTATGCCGCCATCATGAGTCTTGTGTTGCATCCAAACTCTTGTGCCAGATTTGTCATCGTAAGCATAGACACCGCCAACAGCGTCAGCGACTACCAGCAACTTACCCCCCAGAGTCCAGCAGCAAGCGATTGCATAGTCGTCGACATTTGCAGTCCAGCCATCGCCAAGAACCCCCTTTGGGCCATGGCCTTTCAAATCAAGCATGCTTCAAATCCCTGTCGCATACTTTCTTCATCCAGGTTACGGCCAATGAAGACGAGTTGATTTTGTCGGGGAGAGTTTCCCCATGGACGATCTGGCTGACCATCGACGAGCATGTGCACCCCCTGGAAAACGAAGCGACGCGACTCACCAGCGAGACTGATAAAACCCTTCATACGGAAGATATCCACCCCATGCTCACGGAGCAATACCCCAAGCCATGCATTGAGTTTTTCAGAATCAACGTCACCATCTCTCTCGATCGAAATTGATCCCACCTCATCATCATGTTCGTGCTGTGCAACCCAAATGCGTTCTGCTTCTTGCCTGATGGTCGCTCCTTCCTCGTCTACCAGCTGCAGGGCGAACTCTTCCGCAGTATGCTGGGCGTAAAGTCCAACACGTATGTGCTCATCACTCTCCAAAAAGAATGACTTCTGTCCCGGACAATCGAGCTGGAGGTTCACGTGGATTCCGGCAGGAATGACTTCCCCCGGTCGAACGAGTTCCGCAGTTTCAGCGTACTTCCTGACACACCATTCCGCACCCTCACGGAGGGAAGCATCATCCACATTTTGGCCAGGCATGACAACTAGCGACATAGCCGGATCAGGCCCATCATCCAGATTAATCCTGAAACGTCCCTTGTCGAGCGTATAGACCCCAGTCCATTCGAATGGGTATTCCGGTTCAAGGAAAGTTGGACGCCTCTTGAGTATCTGATCCAGGTCGAAAGCACTGAGGTTGAGTACCGTATCAACGGAAATGTCTGCTCGTTCACTGCGCACAATTTGTGCCATTCGGTTCATGTCCCGAAGCCTATTTTCAAGCTTGTCAATTGCTTCGGCTTTTACGAGGTCCGTCTTGTTCAGCACAATGATATCGGCAAAGGCGATTTGCTCTGTACTTTCGTCGCTTCTGCCGAGTTGCTGTTCAATGTGAACGGCATCGACAAGCGTGACGATCCCATCAAGTGAGAACTCGGCGCGAATTTCGTCATCCATGAAAAAGGTCTGGGCCACTGGACCCGGATCAGCAAGCCCTGTAGTCTCCACCAGGACATAATCGAATTTATCGCGCCGTTTCATGAGATTGCCGAGCACCCGAATCAGATCTCCACGCACGGTGCAACAGATGCAACCGTTTGACATTTCGAAAATCTCTTCATCAGCGTTAATCACTAGCGCTTGGTCGATGCCGACCTCCCCATATTCATTTTCAATCACCGCGATGCGCTTGCCGTGGGCTTCGCTCAATATTCGATTAAGCAGGGTCGTTTTTCCTGAGCCCAGAAAGCCCGTGAGGATCGTTACGGGAACCTTTTGTGTAGTGTTAGTATTCATCTAATTTCTCCTTGGG
>JAPYNK010000156.1 GCA_028285825.1 Arenicellales bacterium
GATATATTTGTCACGGCTACCGGAAACTATCAGGTCATCACGCATGCACACATTCTGCAAATGAAAAATGAAGCGATTCTCTGCAATATTGGGCATTTCGACAATGAAATCGAAATCGCGGCATTGAAATCCCATGAATGGGTGAATATCAAGCCTCAGGTTGATCAAGTCATACTGCCTAACGGTCATCGGATAACCCTGCTTGCCCAAGGTCGACTGGTGAATTTGGGTTGTGCGACCGGGCACCCCAGTTTTGTGATGTCCAACAGTTTCACCAATCAGGTGCTGGCGCAAATCGAGTTGTGGAACAGGGGTGACGAGTACACAAATGATGTGCATGTCTTGCCGAAGCATCTGGATGAAGAAGTGGCAAGGCTGCATCTTGACAAGATTGGCGCGAAACTGACGACACTCACCAGGCAGCAGGCAGACTACATTAATGTTGCCGTTGAGGGGCCCTACAAGCCCAAGCACTACCGATATTAATTGATTTTGGGTCAGGTGCAGGCTTGGCTCTGCTTGGTCTGGACCTTGCCGATTTTTTTTCAGTGCAGCAAGGCACTGCAAGAACTCGAACTCCGGGAATTGCTCAGGAAGATAGGCATTGCGTCAATTATGACCGCTGTTGCACCATGGCTTTTGCCTACTCCTATCGAGATGTTTCCGGTGGGCTGCATTCTTGGTGAGCCAAGCTCAAATCCGTTGTCGCTGGCAGGTTCCAGATTTCCCGGAAACTCAGAACTCCGGCTAATCGCAATCCCCTTGTCCTGATGTAGACCGACTCTTTATCGGGAAATGCAGGGCATCCCGTAGCAAATCCAGACCACTGTAGAGTAAAGCAGCATCTCCGGGTTCCTTATATGGAATCTGCCAACAGTTACGTTATATGCTTTTTCCTTGCCGCAAATTTTTAGGGAATTATATACATTGGTTGACACAGGCCAATCCTCTCCGCAATAGGGTTCGATATGGGCAGTCAGCCCCGTATCGGCCCCAACTTCCGCGTCCTTCGTGTCAACCAATGTATGTAAGTCCCAATTTTTAACTTAATTGAGAACTGCTAGGATATACCGGGAGGCATAATACGTTTCATGAAGTCGTGAAAAAGCGGTACGGTGAACGCAGTTTCTCCGTGGGACGGACTGTATATCACGCCCTTGGAAATCAACGAATTGCGTATGGGAGCAACCGTAGTGATTTTCCGGTTCAAGATATTGGCGATATCGCCAGACCGATGTGGTCCGGGACCTAGTTCAGCCATGGCGCGCATGTAGTTCCTTTGCGACGGAGTCAACCGATCAAAATGCATACGGAAAAAGCCCGCATCGAGTTCGGCAAGTGCTGTGACAGTCGCACGCTGCGTGTCTTCAAGTTCAATGGGAGACGTATCGGCGATTTCCCAGCTGTGCTTGCCCCATTCCTGAAGAAAGTAGGGATATCCCCCTGTATGCCGCAGAATATCCGAGATTGCATCGGGACTGAACGTGATGCCCTCATTTTCGGCAGGCACGGTCAGAGCCTTGCGGGCATCGTTGTCGTTGAGACGGCCGATGGAAACGAATTCAAAGAGCCGTTCGGAGTAAGACTTTGCGTTGCCGGTCTGCCCGATCAGTTGTGGCAGCCCCGCCGCAATCATGGTGACGGGCAACTGCTCCTGAACTGCATTGTGCAGTGCTCCAATCAGAGAGGCGAGCTGATTCTCCGGGACGTATTGCAACTCATCAAAGTAGAGAACGATTACAGTATTTCGGTCGATGGCAGTCTTGCCTAGGGTCGACAGCAGATCGGCGAGATCCATGTCGAGATCGCTGCTATCTGCGAGCCCGGTTTCCGGTTCGACATCCAGGCTCAATTCTATATCCTGATATTTTACTTTCAGGGCACGGGCGAAACCTGCCAGCGCTTTCATGCTTTTGAGCACATTGTCCCTGAGTGCTTCACCTCGACTAAAACGCAAAAGTGTCGATCGCAGTGCCGGAATGAGCAAGGCGGGAAGCGAACGTCCCTCAGGTGCTTCCATTCTGACACTGGCAATGCCTCGAGCTTCGGCATCCAGGCGGATCCGGTTGAGCAGAACAGTCTTGCCGACTCCCCGCAGTCCATAGAGGATGAAGCTCCGCGCCGGTCTCCCCGCTCGTATCCGATCCAGGGCTACGGCGGCACTTTCCATCAATTCATCGCGACCTGCGAGTTCCGGTGGAGGTGTACCTGCACCGGGTGCATAAGGATTCTGTCTTGGGTCCATATCAAGCTATCTTACCCATGGTGAAAGCATTTCAGGGTATCTCCCGGCCTGCGGCGAGCAGGCCGGGATTGCCTCGACCCACAAGTGGCAGCAGATTCTCTATCCATAGCATGAGAATATCAAGCAGTGCTCAATCATCGCATTGCCCATCGTCATGAACAGTCCATCTCTTTGCTGCTGTCTGTGCACAATCCTTTCCGGACAGTTGGCTTGAGGAGCCATCCATGTCCCTTCCCGCAGGGGGAGGCCGTACGGCACACTCTTGACATTCTCGCCCCGCAGTCAAGGAAGGGCCGAGGCGCATTTTCGGGAGACCTGAATCCGCGATATTTACAGCCTCAGACTGGATGAATCCACCATTCCCAACGGGCTTCGCGTGCTTCTGCCAGGCTAGATCCTACCTTGCGCCGCCAAAATAGATGATGTCCGCGCCGTTCACGCGGTGCGCGAAGGCACCGAACCGGGAGCTGTCCAGGGTGTAGGTGCGTCCGTTAATGACCAGGCTCGGCATGGACACATCTGCGATGCCGATGGTGGACACGTCGCCAAACTGGCTCCTGATGCCATCGGCCGCATCCGCAACGATGATGTCGCGGTCTGTGCCGCTGTTGCCCTTGAGGCTGTATGTGTCCTTTCCAAATTGTCCGATCATGACGTCGGAGCCGGGACCGCCTTGCAGGTAGTCATCATCGGAGCCACCACTCAGCGGGCGGTTATAGTCCCAGCCCCCTACCAGCCAATCCTGACCGGAATCGCCAAACAGGCGGTCACTGCCCCAGCCTCCGTCGAGATAATCGTTGCCGGGGCCGCCGGTCAGGCGGTCATTGCCAAAATACCCGTCCAGATGGTCGTCGCCGGGGCCGCCATTCAGGTGATCGTTGTCGCGATCTCCGATAAGGTGATCATCGCCCCAGCCGCCGAAAAGGTGATCATCGCCCCAGCCGCCGAAAAGATGATCGTCACCCCAACCCCCGTAAAGGTGATCAGGCTCCCAACCCCCGTAAAGGTGATCGTTGCCCTTGCCGCCTCGCAGACGGTCGTTGCCCTTACTTCCATCCAGACGGTCGTTGCCGGGGCCGCCATACAGGTGGTCATTGCCGGGGCCGCCATACAGGTGGTCATTGCCGGGGCCGCCGTCTAGCCAGTCGTTGTCGTTATCTCCAAACAAGTGATCGTTGCCCGGACCGCCATACAGTTGATCGTCACCCCAACTTCCATCCAGACGGTCATTGCCTAGGCCGCCATACAGTTGATCGTCATCCCAACTGCCATCCAGACGGTCATTGCCTAGGCCGCCATTGAGGCGGTCATTGCCCCGGCCGCCGTCCAGATGGTCATTGCCGGGGCCACCTTTCAGTCGGTCATTGCCCCAAGATCCCTCTAGCTCGTCATCGTGGACCGTCCCCTTTTGGGGAGGAGGATCCAGCGGACTGAAAACAATGCCATCGTCGTCGGCCCCTGAATTTGCCGACGCCACCAGAATCAATGCTGCCACCAGTACGGTCGTTAGTGGCATTGGGGGGGGGGGTAACTTGACAGGGTTTTTCATGGAATTCCTCCATAGCTGGTTTCTTGCCCGATTGTACAGCAAAAGGCAGGGTCAGTGGTTCACCTTTGTCCATCCGACAATGCCAACTTTTGATTTCTGATTCTGCATTCGTTTTCGATTCCGGCTTGAAAAACCAGCGGGGCGGTCTGCTCCATGCGGGAGCAGCAATAGCGGGGACTAGGGTCTCCGTGCGCTGCACGGGTGCAGGTTGACGATCTGCGTGAGCAGGCAGTGCCAGCTGTTGAAGTGCTGCCGGGCGGTGATGGGGTCGAGGGTGGGGAAGAAGCGGATTCTCGACTTCCTACGGGGCTGGAGGGTTGCATGCCAGCTCACGCATGGCTGTTCATGTCTCATCTGCCTGATTTCCTGTCGCCATTGAGTCTGTCTCATCACACATCCAGTTCAAGATCCCAAAATCGTACAAGACTGTATGCGACCTCACCGGACAGTTCTTTTTGCCAGCTAAAGAGGAGGAAAAAAACTGCATCTTGGCAGGACAGGTGTCAAGCCGGTATCCCTCTCCCGGAAACGGGCAAAACATGTTGGCTTATCTTTCCGCATCCCTGCAAGCCCAAGTCACTCAGCTTGACAAG
>JAPYNK010000157.1 GCA_028285825.1 Arenicellales bacterium
CCCCTGTTCGGGCAAGCTTGTTTGCTCGAGAAATATTCCCGGTGCTACCGGAGCGGAAAAATCCCATGCTGCATTTCAAGGGACAGTCCTTTACCGGAGTCGTGACTGGACCATCTCTGTTTCCATACTGTGTATTTCACTGGTTGATTCATGTAGAATTCGCACCTCTTGAATTGCTCCATTATTTTGCTAATCATTTTGTCTTGACTATGAAAATTCTTGTGCCAGTCAAACGGGTTATTGATGCGAATATACGTGTTCGTGTCAAAGATGACCATTCGGGAGTTGAAACTGCCAATATCAAGATGGCAATGAATCCATTTTGCGAGATTGCCGTTGAAGAGGCATTGCGGCTCAAAGAAGCCGGCAATGCCGAAGAAATTGTTGTTGCCTCAGTCGGTCCGAGCAAGTGTGTCGAGACCATGAGAAACGGTCTGGCCATGGGTGCGGATCGAGGCATTCATGTGCTTTGCGATGCTTCGCCGGAACCTCTCGCGCTGGCAAAAATTCTCAAACGGGTCGTAGAGAGGGAGTCGATAGGTCTGGTACTCCTGGGCAAACAGTCCATTGATGATGACAATAACCAGACCGGTCAGATGCTGGCTGCACTGCTGGGCTGGCCTCTGGGAAGCTACATATCGAGCATCACCATCAACGATGCCGGCTTTGAAATCGTTCGGGAAATTGATTCGGGGCTCGAGAAGCTGCAATTGGTTGCGCCAGCCGTGATGACTGCAGACCTCCGGCTCAATGAACCGCGATATGCTTCATTGCCGAATATAATGCAGGCAAAAAAGAAGCCCATCGAAGAACTGACTCCCGGTGACCTGGGAGTGGATATAACGCCTCGTGTGCAGACGCTGAAAGTTCATGAACCGTCGGCTCGCAAAGCCGGGATCATGGTCTCGAGTGCATCCGAGCTGGTTGACAAACTGAAGAATGAAGCAAAGGTAATCTAGATGAGGATCCTCGTTATTACAGAATGCGAAAAGGGCGTATTGGTTCCGTCGACTCTCAATACCGTGACGGCAGCCCGACAGGTCGGTAGTGAAGTAGATGTTCTGGTTGCCGGGCATAATTGCTCCGGGCTCGCTGAAACGATGTCAAAAGTTAACGGTGTATCCAGAGTTCTTTGTTGTGAACACCCAACCTTCGAGAACCACATCACCGAAAACCTTGCCGTTTTGATAGGGTCGTTATCCGCAAGCTATACGCATGTTATGGCAGCAGCTACGACCTTCGGCAAGTCCTTGATTCCTTATGTAGCTGCGCTGTGTGACGTTCAGGCTATCTCCGATATCAGTGAGGTCGTCGATGCAGATACCTTCGTGCGGCCCATCTATGCAGGTAACGCGATGGCTACAGTAAAGTCCAGCGATTCGATCAAGATGATTACAGTACGCGCAACATCCTTCGAGCCTGCATCCACGGAAGGTGGCAATGCTACAGTACATGATGTGCAAGCAACCGACGCAAACAAGAATGTTCAATTCATTGAGCAAATGCTGAGCAAGAGTGAGCGTCCGGAATTGACCTCGGCGAAAGTGGTAGTTTCAGGCGGCCGAGGAATGAAGGATGGCGAGAATTTCTCAATGCTCGAGACTCTGGCTGACCAGCTGGGCGGTGCGGTAGGCGCCTCAAGAGCTGCCGTCGATGCCGGTTTTGTCCCCAATGACTATCAGGTCGGTCAAACTGGCAAGGTAGTTGCGCCGGATTTGTATGTCGCGGTGGGTATTTCAGGTGCAATTCAGCATCTGGCGGGAATGAAGGACTCCAAGATCATCGTGGCCATAAACACGGATGAAGACGCGCCGATTTTTCAGGTCTCGGATTACGGCTGGAATGAAGACCTGTTTGCCGCCGTTCCAGAGTTGAACGCTGAACTGGAATCATCCTGAACCCATGATCGGTCGTGCCCGGGGTTTATGCCTGGGCATTGCCGGGCTCTTTTCGAATGCAAGGCATGCCTGTCAAGCGAGGATTGGACATGTCAATGCCGATTGAATCACTGCCCGCTGACTGGTACACGGATTCCGGGGCTTATCGCACGGAGAGAGAGCGGATATTCAAGCGCAACTGGTGCTTTGTCTGTCCTGAAGCCGAACTCAGCAAATCTGGCCAATATGTGACCTCGGAAATTTCCGGTCAGTCAATAGTGATCTGTCGGGATCAACATGGTCAGCTCCAAGGCTATCTGAACGTATGCCGGCATCGGGCTTCCCCTGTATGCATCAAGTCAGCCGGAAATGCGAGCCACCTTGTCTGCCCCTATCATGCCTGGAGTTATGGTCTGGACGGCAAGCTCCTGAATGCACCCGGCTTTGGCCGGGATTTTGACAGGACAAAATACAGCTTGTTCTCGATTCGGGTGGAGACATGGAATTCTCTGGTCTTTGCCTGTCTGGATACCGCATGCAAGGGGCTGAACGAGTGGTTGGGTGGAATCGTAAGGCTGACGGAACATTTTCCGGCAGTTGAAGACATGCAATTTCATGTTAGGCTTGCCAATGCATTCAAGGCCAACTGGAAAACTTACGGCGATAACTCGGCTGAAGGGTATCATCTGGCTACGATACATCCTGATTTGAGTCAGTCATTGACGCCGGAAATAAGAATCACCGCCCATGAAAATGGCCAATACGTGGGATTTGAGGTGGTGAATCGGGAGGATGGAAGTCCAGGGTACTGGATCTACAAATTCCCCGGTCTGCTCATGCATTTCGGAAAAAAAAGTTTTAACTTGGAGTGCATCAGGCCACTGGATGTCAATCAATCCCAGACCGAGAGGTGGTTCTGGTTTCGGCCAGAAGTTGAAGACCGGGAACGCAACGAAATGGTGCGTTTCTCGAATCGAATCATGCAGGAAGACATCGAGATTTGTATCCGGGTTCAGGAGAATTTGCAGGCGGGTTTTTATGATCGTGGCATGCTGTCTCCCGAGCACGAGCTTGGAACGGTGTTTTTTCAGTCTTGCGTGCGACAGGCATTGGAAGATGGATGAGGCTTCCTTGAGAAACCCAGATCGCCAGAGCCCGTTGCAAGGAGTGGTGGTGGTTGATCTGACACGGGTTCTAGCGGGCCCATATCTGACCATGATGCTGGCTGAAATGGGGGCCAGGGTGGTCAAGGTCGAAAGACCCGGCATGGGTGATGATGCTCGGCACTTCGGTCCGTTTGTCGAAGGGCAGTCGGCATATTTTGCGAGTATTAACCGGGGCAAGGAGAGCATTGCCCTGGATCTGAAGAATCCCGATGATCGGGAAATTTTCCTGAAACTGGTCAAAAAGGCGGATGTTCTGGCGGAGAATTACAAACCGGGCACCATGGAGAGGCTTGATTTGGGCTGGGAGCGTCTCAACGGGGAGAATTCCCGACTGATCTATGCCGCAGTCTCGGGATTCGGCCATACCGGTCCCTACCGGGACCGTCCTGCCTATGACCTTGTGGCGCAGGCAATGGGCGGTGTCATGAGTCTGACCGGACACGCCGGGGAGCGTCCGGTACGAGTAGGCACTTCGCTGGGTGACATTACGGCAGCACTGTTTGGTCTTTCGGGAGTATTGGCGGCCTTGTATGATCGTGAAATCACCGGGCGGGGGACAAAAGTTGATGTAGCCATGCTGGATTGCCAGGTCGCCATTCTGGAAAATGCGATTGGGCGGTTTTTCGCGGATGGGCAGATACCCGGTCCTATCGGAATGCGACATCCGTCGATTACTCCCTTTTCAGGCTTGCGGGCGCAGCACGGAGAATATCTAGTACTGGCCGTTGGCAACGATAGTCTGTTCGCTCGCCTTTGCGAACTTCTTGATCGAAATGACCTGGCCAGTGATGAGCGCTATGCCACAAATGGCAGTCGAACCGAAAACCATGAGAGCCTGTATCAGGAACTTGAGCGTGCCCTACAAGGGAAAACGGCGGCTGAGTGGCTTGATTTATTCAACCAGAATGGCATTCCATGCGGACCAATTAACAATGTCAGGGAAGTAGTCGAAGATCCGCAGGTGCTTTCCAGAAACATGATTGTTACGGCAAAAGGCGAACAAGGTCTGGTGTTCCGGATGTCCGGAAATCCGATAAAGTTCTCTGACTACAGGGATCCCGTTGCTCGCAGTGACATTCCGGTGTGTGATGGAGACCGAATGGCCATTCTGGCTTATCTTGAAGGCTTGACTTGATGTCCGGACATCCCCCCGTGCTGGATGCCTTCAGGAATTTGCCAAAATGAAAATTTTTTTCGCATATTTTCCCCAATGCTATATCACAAGCTTTGACTCGATTCAGGTTTATCAGAATGTTGAAAATCAATAAAGTTCTTCGCTCCCTGTTGTTTGCCTTTCCAGGTATTGTCCTGCTGCCCAATATTGCTCTCGCAGAGGTGAGTGGAGAATCGCAATTTATCTTCAATACCTTTTCGTTTCTGATCTGGGGAGCGCTGGTAATGTGGATGTGTGCAGGTTTCACCATGCTTGAATCCGGGTCTGTCCGGACCCGCAATGCATCGGTCATCTGTCTCAAGAATATCGGGCT
The DNA here is from genome assembly GCA_028285825.1 of Arenicellales bacterium. GTDB lineage: Bacteria > Pseudomonadota > Gammaproteobacteria > Arenicellales > Poriferihabitantaceae > Poriferihabitans > Poriferihabitans thioversatilis. The sequence goes on from JAPYNK010000157.1 coordinate 4,531, forward strand.
ATACGCGATAGCCAGCATTGCATTTTTCGTGATTGGATACAACCTGATGTATGTTGATGTTACCGGTCTTATCGGTACCTTCACCTTGTTCTACAGTTCATCTCCTGATGAAGTCTTGTTGCTGGGAGGGAGCGAGGAGGCGACAGAAGCGGTTGCGAGTGCCGGATATTCCACCATGTCTGACTGGTTTTTCCAGATGGTGTTTGTGGCGACAACGGCATCGATCGTATCCGGCGCCTTGGCAGAGCGCGTAAAGCTGTGGACCTTTTTTGCCTTCATTTGTGTATTGACCGCCTTCATCTATCCAGTTGTTGGTGCCTGGACCTGGGGAGGCGGATGGCTGAGCAATATGGGATTTCAGGATTTCGCAGGGTCAACCATTGTTCATTCAACGGGTGGCTGGGCAGCCCTGGCTGGCGCTTTGGTGGTTGGGGCAAGAGCCGGCAAGTTTCGAGAAGATGGAACCGTAAAGGCGACTCCGCCTTCCAATGTTCCTGTAGTAACGCTGGGAATATTTATCTTGTGGTTGGGCTGGTTCGGGTTTAACGGAGGGTCCCAGCTGGCACTCGGCAGTGCGGCTGATGCGGTAGCCATGAGCATCGTACTGGTAAATACCAATCTGGCAGCGGCTGCGGGTGTGCTGGTTGCACTCATTGTTTCCCGTCCACTCTTTGGTCGCGTTGACTTGCTCAGCGTATTGAACGGAGCAATTGGCGGCCTTGTTGCAATCACGGCTGGGCCGGACATGATTGCCCATGGCTGGGCCATTCTGATCGGCGGTATTGGCGGATTGGTCTGTTCGCTCGGCATTCGCCTGTTGGAGAAGCTGAGAATTGATGATGTGGTCGGCGCAGTACCGGCACATTTATTTGCTGGAATATGGGGTACAATAGCCGCCTGCATTGCATCGGGTGCAGATATTTTGATCCAGTTGGTCGGTATCCTGTCTATTGGTGCATTTGTTTTTGCAACTTCGTATATTATATGGTCGATCATGGAGAAGGTTGTGGGATGCAGAGTCTCGCCAAATGTTGAAGAACTCGGTCAGGATGTAGCAGAGTTAGGCATTGAGGCCTATCCGGAATTCGTGGTCATGCCGGACAGTGATGAATTGAAGTAGATTTCGGTTTTCAGAGCAATCCTGATCAACTAATACAAGAATATCTTTGAGAAAACAATCATGTTGGAATTGGAAAAAGAGCAGAATGCCTACATACTGAAAGTTTCCGGGCGAATTGACGGGAGCAATGCGGGGGAGTTTCAGTCCAAAATTCAAGACTCGCTTCCGCAGGAAGCCGGCACGGTG
>JAPYNK010000158.1 GCA_028285825.1 Arenicellales bacterium
TTTGAGTTTTCCATCATCAAGATTGATCTGGCTTGCAGTCCCCCGTGCCTGCTCTCGAAATACAGCAGTCAGTGCGGCCAACTCCATGAAATCAGACTCCGCGATAGATCGACCCTGCAACTCGAGACAGCCCAGTATTGCCATTTCAATTGACATGACCCGGTTATCAAGCGTATAGGGAAATTGACTTGCAGGTGGGTGTTGCGACATGCAGTTCTTCAGGGTAATCCCGTTATAGATCCGATTCCATTCAGAGCGGGCCGGAATCAGGGCATGCATATACGGCGGCAACTGCTCCAGAAAACGAAAGGTGGCTGCTTGCGATGCCGATTGTGGCAATGAATAAGGCCCCTCATTGAATTCATCCAATGAGGTGGAAAAAAACCGTTCCAGAAAAAACGCCTTAAACTGTTCAATTTCCTCGTCAATTGCAACGCTTTGAGCCCGTGTAGAAGGCACTCCTGCAAGGATGGCGATCAGCAGGAACGGCAAACAAAGGCTGATTTTGCCTGCAAGAGTTGCGTATTTCATATTTCCCGGTATAGGTTCCTGTTCAGAATTAACCCAACTGTCCCGAGTGCGTGTCCTTCTGCTCCTGCCGAATCGCTCCAGTCAACCTGAATCACGTCGTCCTCATGTAGAGATTTGAGGTGGATGCCGAATCGGGGGTTACGTGCAACACTGGGACCACACTCAAGAATCGATACAGTTTGATCGTTGACGCTGAATGTCACCTGCCGGACATGCGGAGTCATGCCCTGCGTATTACCCTGCTGATGACGTATTGAACAGAGAATATTGATCCCATCCCGGGAAACCTCACCCCGCAATACAGTGCTGGGTGGCGGTTGCATGACAGCCCGGTTTGGCCATTGCATCCGGTCCAAGGGTCCACTCAAACGAATTGTTCTCGTATTTCTACGAAGATTGCCATTACGCAATGCATACACGGTAAAGCGCTGTCCTCCTTCCACTCGCATTATGCCTGTTAATTCGCGATAGGCACGATGCCCCTCCTCTGTCAGCAATACAAGCGGATAGTTGTTCTCCTCGATGAATATCGCCATTCTCTCGCTGTCCAGTGCCGCAACCCGAAACGGCACGAACTCCGGGTTAATGACCGCAACGGGCAAGTCCATTCGAATACTGGCATCCTCAGCATAACGAGACGTTCCAAACAACTCAAGCAGTATGGATTCCATCTCTTTAGAATCAAATGCATCGTGATCGGCCAAGGCTTGAATGCCAAAAGGAGCGGTCCCGACACTCATGATTGCAGAAGTTGCAACCAAAAAATATCTTCTATTCCACATTATCAGTTACAGCCCGGACAAGAATACGACAACCGCTTCAATCTCTCTTTCTGTCAGGATGCGGTGTTTGCCATAGGGTGGCTTGATCGTATCCGGAAACAGTGCGTCAGGGTCATTGAGCAATTCAATGAGTTCCGATTGACTAGGGTACTTTTCCGAAATATTCTCGAGGATTGGCCCAATATTGCCAGAGGGGGCCAACCTCTCAGGCTGACCCGAAATACTCACATAATGACATGCCAGGCAATTTCCCTTGCCCGGATTAATCATCAGGCACCATCCTTCAACAGCACGATCCGTGGCGGTCAGATCCAGTGATTGGCAAGCATTGATGCCGGGCAAATCATTCGGAATTGCCGCATTGATTCGTGTAACCAGGAAAATCAGCAAGGCAAGTGTTGCAAGGCATGTCTTACGGGAAATACGGATTTTTTTCTTCCGTGAACGAACTTTGTTCATCCACCGAAATACGTTCTGGAATCGAAAACCAAATATCATGGATTGACGAACGCCTACTCAAATTTTTCTTCCAGTTCCGCAATGCGGGCTTCGAGACTCTGCTTGAGATACCCCTCTTCCCGGATTTGTCGCATGGCCCGCTTCAATACGGAGACCGCCTGTTCATAATCACCCAGCAGGACCAGATGCTCGGCAATTGATTGATCGGCTTCCACATGCTGATCGAGCGCGATATGGATTTCCTGTTGTATCTGATAGAGAGTCAGGTTGTAGGGGTTTCTGCGTACCTGTTTGCGAATCAGTCGAAGTGCTTTTTCCGGCTGGTCGCTTTCAAGATAAGCCTCGGCCAGAAGATAATTGAGGTACAGTGCTTCCGGGTTTGCTTCCAGTACATTTTGATAACGCTTGATTGCCTGATCAACCTGACCGTCTGCAAGCTCTATCTGGGCATGCAGGGACTGAATCCAGGGGTGCCCGGGAAATTGTGCTGAAAGTGAACGGATGATTTCCAGGGCCTGCTCGATTTCTCCTTCTGCATAGCCTATCACGGCCTTGCCATATCTGGCCGCAATCCGAACTGCTCTGGATTCAGAATCCGCCCCATGCTGAAACACCAAAACCGGTTCCTGTTGATCTGTAGACAGCAATGCCCTGATCCGTGCGGTGGCCAGAAAAAAATCCAGTCTCTCTTGCGGTTCCCAGGCAGGATAGGAAGCCGCTCGATCCTGGGATGCAGCCATGCGGGCATGCGACAGCGGATGCGTTCTCAAATACTCGGGAATCCCTCTTCCGCCATGAATGGAAGATCGATCCAGTTTTTCGAAAAAATCCGGCATCGCCATGGGGTCAAACCCGGAGTCGGCCAGCAAGCGAATACCGATGGCGTCGGCCTCACGCTCGAATTCCCGACTATATGCCAACTGATTGGACTCGGATGCACCAATCGCAGCGGTAGCACCCGCCACTCCAACTTCTCCCCCGACCACCAGTGAAGCCAGCAATGCAGCCAGGGTAGGCAATTTCTGTTCCGATTGACGCTCCAGCATTCTTGGTAGGTGTCTTTGGGTGAGATGCGCGATTTCATGCGCGACCACAGCCGCCAGCTCGCTTTCTCTCTCTGTGGCTAGAACCAGTCCGGTATACAAGGTAATGTACCCTCCGGGCACTGCATAAGCATTGACTGCATTTTCCTGATAGAGGCTAAACACAGGCTTCACCCCCCTGAGATCACTGTGCTGCGATATCCGGTTGCCAATCGACTGGATATAATGCTGCAGCAGGTAATCCTCCACAAACTTTGGGGAAGCCAGTAGGCGGCGATAGAACCCCTGTCCAATACGCTTCTCCTGGACAGTATTCAGATGGCGGCTTGCACTGGTTTCAAGTTCGGGTAATTCAGAATTTTGTGCAACAACGGGCGGGGGGATGGCGATAACACACCATATACATCCCATCACGACCAATGGGCAAACACCCTGTCGCAAGCGGCATTTGAAAAGCTCAACAACCGGCTGCATGACTTGGCGATTGAATGAAGCTTCAGGGTGTGGCAGCTGGTTTGTCAGTGACTTGGACAATGAACTGGCAGGCCGTTAAATGCAATGAGATGGCGTGAGTTTCGCACATTACTTGCGGGCGACCAGGCTACGCGCCATTTCGAGAACTTCGATCGGTAGCGGGAACATGCCAAGACGATCCACCAGTTTGCCTTGATCGGCAATACAGACAAATTTCTCGCTGGCTTCGGCAACGATTTTCTCTCGGCTCAGCGCACCGCCCCCACCTTTAACGAGATGTCGGTTGCGGGTCGCCTCATCGGCACCGTCTACATACAGGGGCAGGGTTCCAACCTGATTCATGTCCAGTAGAGGAATGCCCAATCTACGAAGTTGTGCGGCACTGGCATCTGAACTTGCCACCGCACCATCGATTTTCCCCTTGATGCGGGCCAGAAAATCAATGAAGAAACCAGCGGTTGACCCTGTGCCAACGCCAACTACATCTCCAACCTTCACATGCTCGATAGCCGCTTCAGCTGCGGCTCGTTTCTGGTCTGCTTGCGTCATGTTCATGAAAGGCCAGTCCTGATCCTTGATCTCGGTCTCGCCGAGAACGCCTGCTGGCAGAGATTATCGACGACAGGATTTATGATACCACTGGCCTCAAGGAAATGGACGGTTAATCCATGTCCAAACGCATATGAATCGGTCATCGACCTCCGTCATTTCGTCATGTAATCGGTTATGATTCACCGCTCCCGTTTTTCACGCATCATCTTTCACCATTCAATCTTCCATGAACGCCACCTCGAATTCACAAATTATCTGGCAGGCCATGCTGGACAACAATGTTGACAAAGTTTGCTACCTGCCCTGCAACAAACTAAACGCTCTGATGGAGGTCGTGCCTGAGCAAATCAAGATCTGGGATATCACCAAGGAATCTATCGGCCTCGCGGTTTCCTTTGGCCGTAGTCTTGCCGGACGCCGCAGTGCAATGTGTATTCAGAGTACCGGTCTCGGCAATCTGATCACCGAACTTTATACCATGCAGAAGCTTTATGAGACAGCCTTGCCAATTTTTGTTTCCTGGCGCGGTTACTATCAGGAGCCGATTGAAGCACAAATCATCCTCGGTGGAAAACTTGAAGGCCTTCTGAATGCACTCGAAGTGGAATATCGAATCTGCAAATCCCGCGAGGATGTGGCTGATCTCTCCGAAGATCTTGAACAGGTATTCGCCGACAACAAGGTCAAGGTCTACATGATGTCGCCTGAACTGTGGGAAACGAATGTTGTCGACTTTCATTCTTTTGGGCAACCGCAAATCGAGAAAGTGGCGATTGATGCGCCGGATTATTCGGGATCGCCCTCCAAGACACGAATCGAAGCCATTGAAGAGATCGTACGAGTGGTTGATGACAGGGACCTGATTGTCGCTCAAATCGGTTTTCCGGCCAAGGAGCTGTACAACACGCATGATCGCGATGAAAATTTCTACATGCTGGGTGCCCTCGGTTCAGCCACTGAGGTTGGCATTGCCTTGGCTGTGGAAGTACCGGATCGGCATGTCTATGTGATTGATGGCGACGGATCCTTTTTCTTTAACCCCAATCAACTCATTGATGTTGCCACACACAATCCCGAAAACCTGTCCGTAATCTGCCTCGACAATGGCAGTTGGGGGTCAACAGGCAATCAACCCACCTTAAGCTCACAAGGCATGAACCTGACGGCCATGATCAATGCGATGGGGATTGAATCCTCAGGAATGACGGATCAGAGCGAAGCTTTCATATCCATGCTTCAAAATCGTGAACGATTTATCCACTACATGATCAAGGCCGGCAATGACAAGGCTGGCGGTGAAATACCGCTAAAGGCGGTTGAGATCAAGGAACGATTCATGGCTGCACTCTAGGACGCATTAACATTGCGTAGTACATCGACGACAGTGCGAAAACAATGAATCAGAGGTTCGAAAACGGCGTGATGTCCAATCTCTATGGAAGGAGCGAAGCGACCCCTTTCCGTGCTTCTCAGACCCACGCAGATGACGTTCAAGTGTCGCGGCACCGGCCCGCCCTTCGTGGCCCGTTCCACTGCGCGGTTTTCAAACAGGCCCAACCGCTGGAATCCCGGGATAAGCAGCGAGGGCGGACACAGGAGGCGGTATAGGGCCGCCACGCCTATCGATGTGCCGGAACAGGCATGTTGATGAATACGCCCTGCGTGCCCCGGCATCCCTGGGCCTGTCGTAACACGGAGAACGTTTGCCGGATGCGACACGGCCGATTTTCCAGCCGGAATTTCGAGCATCCGGCCTGTAACGGGTTCCATTGCAAAATCTCACGCAGGGTCGCCATTCTTTTGTTGAGCGGATTCAGCAACCGAAATCGAAACATGAAGCGTGGCGCTTTAATCCTTTCATGTGTACCCTGGTTTCCGGCCGCCCCGGGACCTGCCGATGCAATGAATGCCGTGCTTTTGAGACATGCTTCATTCTGCATTCTGCCGAATTTGAAAAAACACGATCAAATTATTACAATAATCAAAATCCGCCCAAACCTGTATAGATCCAGATGGCTGTCCGAAAAATTCTGATATATCCTGATCCAAGGTTGAGAATGCCTTGCAAACCGGTCGTTGAATTTGATGAAACCCTCGAATCCCTGGTCAAGGACATGGCAGACACCATGTATGATGCCCCCGGTATTGGCTTGGCTGCAATCCAGATCAATGTTCACGAGCGCGTTATCGTCATGGATGTGTCAGAATCACGAAATCAGCTTCAGGTGTTTGTGAACCCGGAGATTACTGACCTGAATCAAGGAGTGCGAGAAGTAGAGGAAGGCTGTCTTTCGGTGCCCGGTTTTTTCGTGCCTGTAAAACGCCCCGAAAAAGTGCTCGTAAAGGCCCAAGACATACAGGGAGATTACTTTGAGCTGGCAGCAGATGAAATGACGGCTGTCTGTATTCAACACGAAGTTGATCATTTGAATGGCAAGGTATTCGTTGACTATCTGTCAAGAATGAAGCGTGAGAGGATTCGTGACAAGCTCGTAAAGTCACGGACAGAACCCGAGGCCTGTGTAGCCTGACCCACCCAATCATCAACCCCTACCTCCCATGCGTGTCGTCTTCGCCGGTACGCCGGATTTTGCAGTACCCTCACTCGAGGCACTTCTCGATTCATCGTTGGCAGATGTGGTCGCGGTCTATTGCCAGCCGGATCGCCCATCCGGACGTGGGCGAACAATTCGTCCGGGCCCAGTCAAGTCAAAAGCCACAAAAGCGGCTGTTCCCGTCTTCCAGCCTGAAAGGATCAATACCCCGGAGGCAATCGCACAGCTCAAGTCACTCAAGCCGGATCTCATGATTGTGGTGGCTTATGGTGCCCTATTGAAAAAACAGCATCTGGAAATTCCCCGCCTGGGCTGCTTCAACCTTCATGCCTCGCTGCTGCCAAGGTGGCGCGGGGCTGCCCCGATACAAAGAGCCATCGAAGCCGGGGATGGCCTATCAGGGGTCAGTCTAATGCGGATCGTTGAAGCACTGGATGCTGGCCCGGTCCTTGCTCAATCTGCAATCAATCTCTGTGAACAGGTGACTGGGGGTTGGCTTCATGACCGGCTTTCCAAAATGGCTGCCGGCCTACTCATTGAGAACTTGCCTGCCCTGGCATCCGGCAAGCTCAAGGAGCAAACGCAGAATATCTCTCAAGTTACCTACGCAAAAAAACTAAACAGGAAAGAGTCATGGGTGGATTGGACAGGCAGTGCCAGGCAAATCGAGAGGCAGATTCGTGCCTTCGACCCCTGGCCTGGCTGCATGTTTTCGATTGAAGGAAAAACCCTGAAGATCCTGGAGGCATCAACCACTTCTCATCACGAGTCGGCAACTCCGGGACAAATACTGGAAGTCGGACCGGAAGGAATTATGGTGCAGTCCGGACAAGATGCCATCCGTATTGAAAAAGTGCAAAAACCGGGAGGCAAGGCCATGCGTGTTGCAGATTATCTGAACGGGCATTCGGTACGTATCGGCATTATCCTTGACACCGCCTCGCATGAGAAAGGGTAATGTCCCGCCCTCTCGCTCCTGTCAGCGGCTGGCAGACTACTATGCACCTTTTGAGCAAGGCTGGAATGCAGGCTTTCTCCAATGACGCTGTCAAGTGCCATGCTCCGAAGTGCAGAGGACTTCCCGGTGTCTATCCAAGCTAGAGTATCCCTGCTACTTCAATCTGGGAATGAGTCCTTCATGACCAACCGTTCATGGCAAGCATGACCAGGCCAGACAAGAGAAGTTTTTCAGATTCTGCCGAGGGAACCTTTCACCGCATGGCGGAAGCTGCAGAGGTGGTTCGGCGTGTTGTTGATCATGGAGAATCACTAGACCGACTGCTTGTGCAGCCCAGTCTGTCAGACCGGAAGAATCAATCCATATTCCGGGAAATAGCCTATGGGACCTGTCGTCATTTTCCCCATATTGACTGGTATCTTGGAATGCTGCTCGAGCGACCGCTCAGAAAGAAGGACCGTATTTTGCATTTTTTACTCGCGGTCGGCATATACCAGATTGAGCACATGCGTACCCCGGATTATGCAGTCTTGAATGAAGCGGTCGAGGCTGCTGCCAGTTTGGGTCGCAACTGGGCGCGAAAACTCATCAATGGCGTACTTCGAAACTATCTTCGAGAGCGCAATCATTACGATTTATCAAAAATGCCCGAACATCAGATCCATGCCTTTCCCGAATTCTTGTTTGATTGCTTCAAGTCAGATTGGCCGGAAGGCTACCCTGAGATTGTGCAGGCATCGAATACCCATCCTCCACTTACCTTGCGCGTTAATCTGGAAAAAACCTCCCGGGACATGGCAGCACAAGCCCTGCAGGAAAATTCCATGGCCTGTGTCGCCACCAGGGATAGCCCGGTTGGCCTCACGTTGTCTTCGCCTGTGCCGGTCAAGAAGATTCCGGGATTCAGCCAAGGCGATGTTTCCGTTCAGGACGAATCGGCACAACTGGCCGCTTTAGAGCTGGAAGGTGATGAGAAACTGAATGTACTGGATGCCTGTGCCGCCCCAGGCGGAAAAACAACGCACCTGATTGAACTGTTTCCGAAGAGCTGTACCATTACCGCAGTCGATCTGGATTACCGATGTACACTGATCCACCAAAACCTCGCAAGACTCGGATTTCAGGCAAACGTTGTGGCTGGCGATTTGCTGAAACCCGAGACATGGTGGACCGGCGATCCTTATGACCGAATATTGCTTGATGTTCCGTGCTCTGGAAGTGGCGTCATTCGACGCCATCCGGATATCAAATACCGCCGCAAGCCAGAGGATCTGGAGAGGTTTCACATGCTCCAGACAAGCATGCTGGCGTCCGTCTGGGAGTTACTGCGCCCGGGCGGGCTTGTACTGTATGTGACCTGTTCCATCTTTCACCGGGAAAATGATGATGTGGTTGCCGGCTTTATCGGTCAGGGTGACGATCGAGAAGTCCAGGCCATGGACAAAATCCCGGGGATTGCCACGCGTTTCGGAATACAGCGACTACCCGGTTTTGGAGATGGTGACGGATTTTATTATTGTAAAATCCGAAAACCGCTAAGCGCAGCAAGCGAATGAAAAAAATAATCATATTGGGTTCCGGCCAGGTCGGCACTTCGGTCGCTGAAATTCTTTCAAAGGAGGATAACGACATCACACTCGTTGACCGCAAAGCATCCATCTTGAGCGACCTCCGCAACCGTATCGATATCCAGACTGTGCAGGGTGATGCGGCCTCACCTGAAATCCTCGGTCAAGCCGGTGCCATGGATGCCGATTTGGTCCTGGCGGTAACAGACTCTGACGAAGTCAATATCCTGGCTTGCCGGGTTTCTACACAGCTCTTCAATACACCAACCAGGATCGCCCGAATTCGCTCAGCCAGCTATCTGGAGCACCCCCAACTGTTTGAGCAGGATATCGACCACATAATCAGTCCCGAGAATATTCTGACCAATCAGATCATGAAATTGATCGAATATCCGGGTGCCTTGCAGGTGCTGGACTTTGCCCATGGAAAAATTCGTCTGGTAGGGATTCGCGCCCATTATGGCGGAGCACTGGTTGGACATGCCATCAAGGAGCTGAAACATCATTTACCAAAAGTAACTTCAAGGATTGCCGCAATCTATCGTGAAAACAGGGCAATCATCCCAACCGGAAAGACCGTTATTGAAGCCAATGACGAGGTCTTCTTTATCGCCACCCGGAATGATATCTCGTTGATGATGCAGGAGCTGAAAAGTGCCGAAACCATAAGCCGGGACGTATTCATCGCAGGGGCCGGCAATATTGGCTCTACGCTGGCAAGGAAACTGGAAGAAGGCGGCTATCAGGTCAAACTCGTTGAAAAGGACGAGGTGAGAGCAAGGCAGGCCTCAGAACAACTCAATAAGACTATCGTGCTGCATGGCGATGCCGCTGATGAGGAATTGTTACGCCAGGAAAGCATTGATGCAACCCAGATGTTTTGTGCTCTGACCAACGAAGACGAGGCCAATATTCTGGCTGCCATGCTAGCCAAACGCCTTGGTGCAACCCGAGTTATGTCCCTGATCAACAAGACCATGTATATTGAGTTGGTCGAAAGTATGCTGGACATTGCCATATCGCCCAGACTGTCAACCGTCAGTGAACTGTTGTCACATGTACGCCGGGGTGACGTAGTGGCCGCACATACATTGAGACGCGGGGCAGCTGAAGCAATCGAAGCCATAATCCACGGAGACAGCAAAACATCGAAACTTGTGGGACGCACGGTAAAACAACTGAAGTTGCCCCAGGGCGCTGCATTGGGAGCCCTGATGCGTAATGAACAGTTGATCGAAATTGAAGACGATGTAACCATTGAAGATGGTGATCATGTAATTGTCTTCATGGTCGACAAGGCACGCATTCACGATGTCGAACGGCTGTTTGAAGTCTCAGCCACGTTCTTTTAATCCACCGCACGACATTACTATGACACCGCATGGCGTTTTCAGGATTCTGGGCATCCTGCTTGCCTACTTTGCATTGTCTTTTCTGGTTCCTGTAGCAGTGTCCCTGCTTTATCAGGATGATCATCACCGGGTCTTTATCATCGCGTTTGCAGTCACCTTGACCAGTGCATTGGTATTGTGGTGGCCATGCAGACGTTATTCGGATGAATTAAGATTCAGGGAAGGGTTTCTAATTGCAGTTCTAGTCTGGGTAGTGTTGTCCATATTTGCGGCAATTCCGTTTCTGTTATGCGATGCATTGAGCCTCAACTGGGTCGATGCATTGTTTGAGGCGACTTCAGGGCTGACCACGACAGGGTCAACGATTCTGATCAATCTGGAAGAACTCCCGCATTCGATATTGTTCTATCGTCAGCAACTGCAATGGCTGGGCGGGATGGGACTGGTGGTACTTGCGGTCGCGATTTTGCCAGCCCTGGGGGTGGGCGGCTTACAGTTGTACCGAGCCGAAACTCCTGGACCGATGAAGGATAGCAAGCTGACGCCGCGTATTCGTGAGACAGCCAAGGCCATGTGGTATATCTATTTATCGCTGACCTTGCTCTGTGCTGTCGCTTATCTTGGTGCCGGGATGTCGCTCTTTGATGCCATATGCCACGCCTTCTCTACGGTTGCGATTGGCGGGTTCTCCACGTATGACAACAGCCTCGGTCACTTTGACAGTCGCATGATTTATTTGGTCGCCTGTATTTTCATGATTCTGGCAGGACTCAACTTCGCTCTGCATTACATGGCAATTCGCTCGGGACGGTTCTCGATCGGCAAATGGATTCGAGTCTATCTACAGGATCATGAAGCATGCACCTATCTGTCCATTATCGGAATTGCCGGGATGCTCACTATTCTTATGTTGCTGACCCACCAAACCTACAGCAATACTCTGGATAACTTTATTCATGGATTCGTACAGACCGTATCGATAATCACCACCACTGGTTTCACCACTCAGGATTTCAGTTTGTGGCCGACATTTATTCCGTTTTTCCTAATTCTCCTGAGCACTTCCGGGGGTTGTGCAGGATCCACCGGTGGCGGCATGAAAACCATCCGGATTATCCTGCTGTTCAAACAGGGTATGCGTGAGATATCAAAGCTGGTGCATCCTCACGCGATCATGCCGACCAAGATTGGAGATAAACCGGTGAGTGAGGACGTCAATAATGCGGTATGGGGATTTTTGTCCCTGTACATATTTTCCTTCACGGTTTTGTTGCTGGCAATGCTCGCAACCGGCCTTGATCTCGTGACCGCCTATTCATCCGTAATCGCCTGCCTGAACAATCTCGGACCGGGACTTGGAGATGTCGCGGAAAATTTTGCCGGCGTCAGCGATATCGGAAAAATCATCCTGACTCTGGCCATGCTGTTGGGGCGGCTTGAGCTATATACTCTACTGGTTCTCTTTGCTCCGGTATTCTGGAGAGGATGACATCTCCTTCAAGGAAAGCTCAGGCACCCGGATCCAGCCAATCGTTCACGAGCTGGATATCCTTCTCGTCGAGATCGCCAATGGCCTGTTCCAGTTCAAGCAGGGACATGATGTAGTTGTAGCGGGAATTCAGGTAATCGGTCCTTGATTGTGAGAGATTGCGCTGTGCATCGAGCACGTCAATATTTGTAGTCAGTCCAGCTTCGTATCCTTCCTGTTTCGCGGCCAATGCGCTTTCTCCAGCTGTAATCGCTTCACCCAGAGCTTCGGTCTGGGAGATATTGCTGTTAATGTCCAGATAGGCCATGGTAGCCTGAGAGCGTGCATTGACCCGGGCCATATTGAGTGCTTCCAAGGCCCGGTTATAAAGGATTCCGGCCTGATCGGC
>JAPYNK010000159.1 GCA_028285825.1 Arenicellales bacterium
GGTCATGGTCAATTCGGGATAGATTCGGGAGTTTACTGGCACTCAATGCAGTCAGGCGTTGACTTGATGAAAGATGTTTTCAATGGCGTAATCAAGAGTGTCGTATTCGGGTTTATTGTGGTATGGATAGCGTTGTATGAGGGCTATAATTCACCGCCGACTTCAGAAGGGATCAGCCGGGCAACGACCCGCACCGTGGTCTGGTCGTCGTTGACGGTGCTGGCCAGTGACTACCTCTTGACCGCCCTGATGTTTGGAGGGTAAATACGGTTATGCGTTCAAACAAGTCAATCGAAATCTGGGTTGGCATTTTCATGCTGGCAGGCATTGCTGCCCTGGCGATGCTTGCCGTGCAGGTTACCGATGCGGGAATCGGTTCTCGCGATACCTATCGAATTGAAGCCAGGTTCGAGAATGTGGGCGGCCTGGCGCAGAATGCCCCGATCATGATTGGCGGCGTTCGGGTTGGGCGAGTGGCCGGCATTCGAATTGATCCTGAAGAATATATCCCGGTGGTCAGTATGGATATCGACAGCCAATACGATGAACTCCCGGATGATACTGGGGCGTCAATCCTGACTTCTGGCCTGCTGGGCGCACAATTTGTTGGCCTGTCCCCGGGGGCTTCGGAATTTTACCTGGAAGAGGGCGACGAAATGGAATTTACGCAATCGGCAGTCCAACTCGAAACACTGATTGGGCAGTTTTTGTATGGCAATGATAATGAATAGGCAAACGAACCTGTTTGCGGACTCTGCAAGTTATGGACCCCGAGAGCGGGGGCGGCAGGTGCTGGCCGGACTGGTTCTCTGTGCCGTACTGGTCGCAAGTTCAACATTCAGTCATGCCGAAGATGACCCGGCCACACTGCTTGATCAGACGATTCAGTCTGCTCTCAAGGAATTTTCCGAAAGCAGAAACCGCCTTGCAGGGGATATGCCTGCACTGCTTTTACTCCTTGACCGGACCGTGGTGCCCCTGTTTGATTTTGACCGGATTGCCAGACTGGTTTTGGCCAAGCACTGGAAAAATGCCAGTCAACAGCAGCGTGATGCATTCTCTGTCGAGTTCAAGCGCTTGATGATTGCCACGTACAGTTCGGCACTGTTCAAGTACAACGGCGAGCAGTATGTCAAGATTCTCGATAAGGAAATCAAGGAGAAAAAACAGCGCTTTCTGGCCACGGTGCGGACCGAGCTGGTACTGGGCGGTGGTTCGGCACCGGTTCCGGTTGACTACTTCATGATTCGAACGGGCGATGACGGGCCATGGAGGATTTACAATCTGTCGGTAGCCGGCCTCAACATGGTGATCAATTATCGTGGGGTATTTCAATCCGCGATTCTTGAAAAAGGGCTGACGGGAACCATTGATTCCCTGCGCGAGAGTAACGATCGATTCCTGACCTCATGACCAGCATCGACATCAATGATGGCAGAATCGCTTTACAGGGTGATTTCAACATTCATACTGTTCCCGGGCTGTTCAAGCATCATTCGGATTTTGCAGGGCCAGTCCGCATGGTTGATCTCGCAAGAATCGAGAATATCGACAGTTCCGGACTTGCCCTGCTGGTTTACTGGCATGCCAAGCTGGTTGAAACTCCCGGATTTGCCGGATTTGCCAACTGCCCGGAGCGATTGCTCAGCATGGCAAGGCTGGTTGGACTGGAGACACTATTTGATGCCTGAGCCCATTCATACTTGAGTTTGGAAAACGATGAGGAATTGACAAACATGGTTACACCCGAAGATATCGAGAAGTGGATTCGTGCCGGGCTTGAAGGCTGTGAAGTTTCAGCCGATGGTGATGGGCGGCATTTCGAGGCACGCATTGTGTACCAGGGCTTTGCCGGCAAATCGTCGGTACAGCGACATCAGATGGTCTACAGTGCCCTGGGGGACAGGATGAGAGAGGACATTCATGCGCTGTCCATGAAAACCATGACTCCGGATGAGATATAATCAGAATCCGTGGAATTTATTTTTAGGAGTCAGACATGTCCATCCAGGAGCATCTGAAGAAAGTCATTGAGGACAATGAAATCATTCTCTTCATGAAGGGGACGCCGGAGTTTCCGCAATGCGGTTTTTCCGGACGGACTACCCAGATTCTCAAGGCGTGCGGAGTTCATTATGCTTCGGTAAATGTGCTTGCCGATGATGCGGTACGTGAGGGAATCAAGCAGTATTCGAACTGGCCAACCGTTCCGCAGCTCTACATCCGAGGAGAGTTTGTCGGCGGATGCGACATCATGATGGAAATGTATGAAAACGGCGAGCTTGAGAAGTTGCTGAAGGCTGGCGAAAGCGAGTCCGAATCGGCTGAACAGTGATTTACATAAGTCTTTCCTCAACCGTATTTACAATCTTTCGACCACACTCGAAAAGGTGATTCACCCCTTGGATTGATTCATTCAATTGTGCGAAGTCTGGTCTGCCAGGTTATGACTGACCAGTCCAGTTCCGCTGATAGATGGCCTTTCCATTGTAGTGGTATTTAGAAGGGCAAGTGCCACTGGTTTTCTGGCATCCCAACGTTAGCAATGGAAGATAATACGGACAGAATACCCCACCTTCTGAAACAGATTCGACTTCTGAAAGACAAGCATGCTGAATTGGCCGCTGCGACCGGCGAAGATTTCAATGTCTTCTCCATACTTCGAATAAAGCACAGGGAAGTAAAAACCCACACGCCAATTCTGGCGGAGTTGTTAAACCCTCATGGGTCGCACCATCAAAAGGCCGACTTTCTGAAATTGTTCCTGAAGAAGATGTGCACTGGGTCAGAGGAATCTACCTTCTGCAATAATCCCGAGTCTTATCGAGTGAGAAGTGAGGAACGCATCCGTGCAGCGCAGTTCGATATCATGTTGGAAAAGGGCAAGGAAAATGACAAAGCCCGTATCGTAATCGAGAACAAAATACTTGCAGCAGATCAAGATCTCCAACTTGATAGGGAGATCTTAGTAAGGATAAAGTGCAATGTATAACGTATCGTGAGCACATAATCCCCTGGCTCGAAGAATGCATAAAACTAGAGACAGTACTGCGTATTGCTCCGATTCGTGAAATTTTGCTTCAATACCGGGATCTGTTGAAAGATTTGACCGGTCAACCCAAAAATACAAACACCGTTATGGAATTATCAAATCTCTTGACGAAAAACCACAACTACGAACTTATTCCTCAACTGGAACAAGCCCTTCTGGAGTCAAAGGTTCGGTCTCAAGTCAGATTTTGGCAAGATCTTGCCGAAAAACTTTCCGAGATTGATGTCAATCGTAACATTGAGGAAGATGAAACGCTGGAAGAATGTTGTCGCAATTACTATGTTGGGAGCAAAAATCGTTCTTTTAGCCGGAGCTTCAAAATCGGCAGTTGGAAAAAGTCACAAATTACACTCTCGATAGAAATTGAAGCAAGTGGCCGGGTTTTCTATGGTTTTTGTTTGCTTGATGAAGAAGACGAATGGGTTAATTCCTGTAACAATGAAAAGTACGATTCACTTGCAGAAAAGTTGCCTGAAAAAAACTACCAGCGCAATGACTGGTATATTGGCTGGAAATATCCGACAGACGATCTAAAATTTCCCCTTGAATACCGGAAATCAGATGAAAATTATTTTTGCTTTTTGCTTAATGAAGAAAAAAGAGGAGAAGCAGTCCGGAAGTTAGCACAGGAAATTGCAGGTGAAGTTGACAAATTCAAAAAAAGCCTGTCATAACTACCTGCCCCTGTCCGGCTACCAGTAGTTTTGCCGAATCGCTGGAAGGAGTCGATCGCTGCCTGCCTGTTTTCTGCGACAGGGCTTCCTGGTCAGGAACAACGTTCCTGCATGTTTACGTCCGAAAGTGAACCCGCAACCATGCCTCCATGCTAACATAGGCGGATCATGAATGCAGGAACACAGACAGAACGCCGTCCCCTGCCGATAGGGATCCAGACATTCAGCCGCCTTCGGAACAGGGGCTGCTACTACGTCGACAAGACCCCCCTGATCCGGCGTATGGTCGAGGAGGGCGATTTCTACCTCCTCTCCCGTCCCCGCCGCTTCGGCAAGAGCCTGCTGGTGAGCACCCTGAAGGAGCTGTTCGAGGGCAACGAGCCGCTGTTCCGCGGCCTGGACGTCCACCCACACTGGGACTGGTCGGTCAGGCATCCGGTAGTCCGCCTGAGCTTCGGCGGAAACGTCGGCACGCCTGCGTCCGTGGAGAGGAACGTGCTGAACCAGCTGTGCGAAATCGAATCGGCATTTGACCTGGAGTCGCTGCCGCCGGTGACGGACGCTCCCGACCGGCTCCGGAACTTGCTGACCCGCCTGCACCGGGCGACCGCGAGGAACACGTCCGCTTCGTCTTCGTCACCGGCATCACGATGTTCTCGAAGACCAGCTTTTCCTCGGGCCTCAACAACCTCACCAACATCAGCGTGTTGCCGCGCTATGCGACGATCTGCGGATACACGGATGATGATCTCGACACCGTGTTCGCTCCGGAACTGGAGGGACTGGACCGGGACGAGATCCGCAGGTGGTACAACGGCTATAACTGGCTCGGCGAAGAGAGACTCTACAATCCGCACGACATTCTCCACCTGTTCAATGAGCGCGAATTCCGGGCGCACTGGTTCGAGTCCGGGGAGCCGGGCTACCTGTACCGGCTGATGGCGGAGAGGAGGGTCAGTCCCATGCGGCTGGAGAAGTGCGAGGTCGATGCGTCCCTAGTGTCGAGGTTCGAGCTGGACACGTTCAGCAGCGAAGCGCTGCTGTTCCAGTCCGGGTACCTGACCAT
>JAPYNK010000016.1 GCA_028285825.1 Arenicellales bacterium
CAATTCAATGAGCAGGCAATCTGGGACGGGCGTCGAAATGGGTTGGTGCATTGCAATTATAATTGCAGATTCTCCATGTCTGGACAAGAACCCTGAACTCGAAGCCCAAATTCAGAAAGACCAAGGTCATTGCCACGATTGGACCCGCCTGTGATTCCCTCGAAGGGCTTAAGGCCATGGCTCGGGCCGGGATGAATGTAGCCAGACTGAATATGTCGCACAGCGACGAAACCGAGCATCGCCGCGTTCTTGGCTTGATTCGGGAAGCCAGCCGCCAGACCGGGTTAACCATAGCCAGTATGGTTGATACCCGTGGTCGGGAAATTCGCTCCGGCCCGCTCGGGGAAGACAGCGTTCTGCTGAAACGTCATCAGCCATTTTCCATCTATTGCGACATTCGAAGCGGCGATGAACATGGCGTGTCCACTACACACGCGACACTCTATCAAAATGTCGCAAAGGGCCATCGCATATTGATTGATGACGGGCAGATCGAACTGGTCGTCAATGCTGTTCAGGGTAGGCAAATTCAAGCCAAAGTCATTTGCGGGGGTGTTCTGCGAAGCGGCAAGGGCGTGAACTTGCCGGACAGCCCCGATGCATTCGAAGCGGTTTCCGACAGCTCGGATTACGAGATCAATTTTGCGATCGAGAATGATGTTGAGTACTTGGCCGCCTCGTTCATCCGCAATGCCGAGGATGTCAATCGGCTGCGAGAGATGGTCAGGGAACGCAACGGGAGCGTGCCCGTTATTGCCAAGATCGAAAACCGCGAGGGAGTGAACAACATGGATGAAATTATCGCAGCCGCAAATGGCATCATGGTTGCCCGGGGCGATCTCGGTGTTGAACTGGATCCGGGAGAAGGGCCAATTGTTCAAAAACGCATCATTCGAGCCACTGTCTCGCAAGGAAAGCCGGTAATCACCGCCACTCAAATGCTCGATTCAATGGAGCGCAATCCCCGTCCGACCCGAGCCGAGGTCAGTGACGTGGCAAACGCGATATTCGATGGCAGTTCGGCAGTGATGCTTTCCGGGGAGACTGCAGTAGGGCGACGTCCGGTTGAAGCGGTGGCCATGATGGATGATCTGGCCAGGGCAGCCGAATCTTCGCTTGACAACTTCGGTCACTTGCAACGCATCGAAACCGACGAGCCGCATGAATCCCGCAAAGTCACCGATGCTGTTGCACTCGCAGCGATTGCCATATCCAGACAGCTCGATGCCGCTGCCATTATCGCTCTCACCGAAACTGGCGTAACTGCACGACAAGTCTCAAAATACCGCCCCACCTGTCCGATACTGGCGATTACCTCCTCGCCAAAAGTGGTCAACCGGCTTGCCATGAACTGGGGGGTCTTGGGAGTTCTGTATTTGGGCGGAAGATCCGACGAAGAACGTCTGTTGTTCGCAACCGAGCGCGGCAAGGAACTCGGTCTTGTGCAATCGGGAGATGAAGTAATCCTGATTGCTGGCAGTTCAAGTCAGGCCGGGAGTACGAACCTGATTCGCGTAATCTCTGTCCCCTAGCGGTCCTGCCGTCTGTTTACCGTGAATCGAGTGCTTCAAATTTAGCGACATTGACCGGATCGGGAATGTCGAGGGTGGTGGTCGGGAAGGCACAGGACGCGCCATGACCTTCGACAATGTCCAGAATCTTGAGCAGAATATCCTGCTTGACCCGATAGTACTCCGGTCCGGACTGGGTTCGGGTAAAGCAGTAGACGAAAAAATCCAGGGATGATGCCGAGAATGCAGTAAAGCCAACCATTAATGTCTGGTCCTGATCAACCCCTTCATGGGACTCAAGATAGGAACGCACGTCATCGACTATCTGATTCATCATGCCGGCGTCCTGATAACGAATGCCTACCAGTTCATAGATTCGGCGATTGCTCATCCTTGTGACGTTTTCAATGGTTATGCTCGAAAAACTTGAATTTGGCACATAAAGGGGCCGGCTGTCGAAATTGCGAATCAAGGTGACTCGCCATCCGATTTTCTCGACAATGCCTTCAATCTCGCGATCCGGCGACCGCACCCAGTCCCCGACCTTGAAGGGGCGATCAAAATAAATCATGAAGCCGCCAAAAAAGTTGGCCAGCATGTCCTTGGCGGCAAATCCTATCGCCAACCCCCCTATGCCGCCGAATGTCAGTATTCCGGTCAGGCTGAAACCCAGAGTCTGCATGGCAATCATCACCGCAAGAATCACCACGACAAGCTTGATCAACTTGCCTACTATGTCGACCAGCGATTGATCGATGGTCGCGCCGTTCAGGGTAGTGGTGCCTTCCAGGTTTTTGCCGAATGATTCAATCAGGCGAAAAAGAAACCATGAAAAAAGAGCAACCACAATCAGGATGCGTGCGACATGCAACATCCCCGCGACATCTTCCGGCAATATTCCCGAGACATCCAGAGCCACGGTCAAGCCAACAACCCAGATCAGCCAGTGGACTGGCGCTCCAATTGACTGGATCAGTGCATCGTCCCAGGCCGTCTTGCTTTTTTGGGTAAGTGCGGACAGTTTCCCGATCAGCAACCGACTCGCAATATCCAGAATCACTACGACTAGAAGTACCCAGGCCATTTTGACAATGGATCCATGTCCGGAAATCACGGTAGTTAGGGCTTCGATCATGTGTTGTGCAATCCGAAGAGAGGGACAATTAGTGAAGACAGTTCATGCCCTGGCCTGATGCATGGGTTCTGCATTATCCCTGTCCTGAATTCTCCGGCTCGGATAAGTCATGCCAGCGACTGAACCCGCCATCAAGACTGTATGCCCGCTCAAACCCCTG
>JAPYNK010000160.1 GCA_028285825.1 Arenicellales bacterium
GGGTCATGGCCACGTAGTAAAGTCGGCAAGCGGTATCCGGATCCTCGTTTTTCCCAAGCCGGTTCCAACCCCCGTCGAGAACCGTCACATGATCGAATTCAAGACCCTTTGCACGATGCGCAGAGAGCAACAGGAGGCCGGTTTGACGTTGACGTGCCCCACGACTCCATTCGGCAAGCCATTCCATGGCCTGTTGCCCGGTCATTTCATCGCCTACTTCAGCAACCAGCATGACAAGGGCATCGTCCAGAAGAGATCGCCAGACATTGTCCGGGCAGGCGTGCAATTGCTCCTGCAGTTCTTTCCCAGCGAAGAGTTTGCTCCTTCGCTGATCCAGCCATTGGACGAGAGTCTGTGTTTCGCGCAGTTTCCAGATGTTGACATTTTCCTCATTGGCTGTCTGAACGGGGATGCCCCGCACTTCGCAATAGGCCCGAACCGGATGAAGATATTTCCATTCCCTCGCGATTACGGCGCACCGCGACCAGCTCCAGCAGGATAAAATACCGGCAAGGCGCTCCAGATCGGTCATTGCGAGAATCGCTTGTGAAACCGGATCCGACGGACAATGGAATATCTGGACGCGGCCTTTCGAGACCGGATCGAGAGCTTCCCAGACTCCGCCGTCCGGCTCCCTGTTACGGGCCCGATTGACTCGAATCGGGGTATCCGTCTTCATTCGATTCGATGCCAGACGGATCATTTCGTTGGCCGCAGTGATGATGTGCCTGGTTGAGCGATAGTTCTCAACAAGATGAATCGGGGTTTTGACCTCGTAGTCGCTACTGAAGCGTCGTATGAAGTCAACCGACGAACCGCTGAATGCATAGATATTCTGGTCATCGTCGCCAACTGCAAACACCGTGAGCTTGCGATCGGGATCCTTGATTGTCCGGCCTGCGAGGGCAGAAATCAATTCGTATTGCAATGCATCGATATCCTGATATTCATCAACCAGGATCCAGCGGAATCCGGCCAGCAGACGTTCCCGCTGGTCATCCGCTTCATCTTCCGGCAGACCCTTGCCGTTCAGGAGATCCACCGCCTCTGAAAGAATCGCCCTGAATTCGTCCCGATCGGGATGCTCGCCGGCCTTTTCCATCCTGCCCGAAAAACTCGCGCCCACCATGCGCATGGCGAGAGCATGGCAGGTCATGATCGTGACGGGACGCCCCTCGTCACCGATCAGCCCGTGCAGGCGCTGTCTTATCTCCTGTGCGGCATGACGGTTGTACGCAAGCGCAATAATCCCGCGCGGATTTTCCCGCCGAACCCGGACCAGATAGGCAATCCGGTGAACCAGTGCCCGAGTCTTGCCGGATCCAGGACCCGCCAGAACCAGCACGCTTTGCTGCTCTCGATCATCGGCGACGATGCGCTTCTGAACGGGATTGCCCAAATCTTCAACGATCCTGTGCCAGGATTCGGGAGTAGTCTGATGGGTGACCTCCTTTCCCTTCTCGGACATCCACCGGTTAATGAAGTCCGGTTCATCCAGTTTGAAATAATCGAGTGCCAGACGAACCGCATTGGTCATATGCTGCAATCCCTCTCGTGCATACTCCGCCATCACGTGAATCTGCAATACCTGATTGTCATAGTGGTCTTTAAGTGGCTTGAAATCGACATTGGAGAATCCCCGCACCGGCTTTTCCTGTTCAAGCCGAATGGTCATGGCGGGGCGGAAAACCGTCAGGCCCTTGTCCAGTCGGATGACTTCCATTTCATGCAGCCACATCAGGGAGCGGTTTAGAAGGCCGTCGGGACTCTTGATTCTTGATTTCAATTCAAGATCCGACACCAGGGCTTTCCTGAGACTGCCCAAAGTAGTATCAGCAAGAAGATCCGTCCCCCGGGCGGAAGGCGGCAGACAGTCGAGTAGGTGTTTCAACAGCACCGAGGCACCGTCGCGCCGCAATCCGGCGGTTTTCTCCAGTGCCTCCCATGACCGGCGCAAGGTAATCTGTGCATTTTCCATTTCATGAATACGCAAGTCCAGACTCCCCGTTCCGCCTTCATCCCGTCCGTCATGGGAAAGACCCCTCAGAATCCGCAGTATCCGTTCGAGCAGGGGTTCGGGAATGCCGTCGTCCCGAAGGCGCTGGGAGGCAATGCGAAGATGCAGGGTCGAAGTTTCGCTGACTGACAGATCGGGTGCCGCTTCGCGAAAGTGACTGATCAACGCAGCTTCGAGGGCATAGGCATCTTCAAGACGCCGTTTGGAGCTTCGCTCGACACCGTCGTGAACGTAGGCAGTCAATACCGTGTCGTTGTTTGCAATGCCCAATTCTTCGAGATCGTGCAATGCCTTCTGCACCTCTCTGGAATTGAATCCGGTGATATTCATCAAATCGTCGGTCGAGATTCCCTCGTCCGGGTCGGACTGGATCAATGTCCGGGTGATGTCCAGAAGTTTTTGCCGATAGAAACGATTCAGTTTCTCACGGCGCTCAATCTTCTTTTTTGCCTCTTCGACGGTGCCGACAAGTAGTGATGACGGAAATACCTGTACGCGGTTCTCTTCCCTGGAGAGCAGGATGGCATCTTCCAGCCATGAAATCGCCGTCTTGACACGGGTGTCATCAGTAGCCTCGTCACGCTCGAAGACCTTCTCGTCGTCGTCCAGCAGGATTTCACCGGATGTCACGATGACTTCCCCGGCTTCGTGCTTGTTGTCATGCCTCCGGTTTCTGGAGTCGATCTTTCTCAGTGCTCTCAGAATACCTGCGATTTCCTGCCGACTCAGCCGGGAGCTTGCCGACATGCCGAACTGTTTCTCGACATCCTCCATGGTGAACAGCAGAACACAGCGCGCCTGGTCACGATCACGGCCAGCACGCCCAGCCTCCTGCATGTAATTCTCGAGGGAGCCGGGGATGTCGGCATGGATGACAAGGCGCACGTCCGGCTTGTCAATGCCCATCCCGAATGCGTTGGTTGCCACGATGACGCGAATCTCGCCGTCAATGAACTGGGTCTGGATAGTCTTTTTCCGGTCGGGCGTCAGCTGTGAATGGAAATAGGCTGACGGGACTTCCTTGAGATTCAGAAATTCCGCCATTTCCTCGGTATGACGGCGAAACGCACAGTAGACGATTGCGCTCCCTTTCCGATGGCTGAGAAGGTCCGAGTGAAGAATCTGGAAGACATGTTCCCGTTTTCTGGAAGGGTCGGTCTGGACGACCACGAATTCCAGATTGTCGCGTCCGCTACCGCCGTCATAGGGCAGCATTTCGATGCCGAGCTTGTCCCTGAAATGCCGGACAATCTCGTCCTTCACTTCAGGTTTGGCGGTGGCGGTCAGAGCCAGAATCGGCGAGATTTCACCCTCCTTGGAGTGCTCGCGAATGAAACATCCCAGATAGCGGTAGTCGGGGCGGAAGTCGTGTCCCCACTTCGAGAGACAGTGCGCTTCGTCGATCACCCAGGCAGCGATCTCCCGCTGCTTGAGCGTATTGCGAACCGAAACGCTCCGCAGCTGTTCAGGAGAAATAATCAGGATACCGGCATCGCCGAGACGCACGCGGTCCAGTGCATCGTGCCGCTCCGGAAGAGAAAGCATGCCGTTGATGGTCACGGCAGAGGTAATTCCACTTCTTTCCATGCCGTCGACCTGGTCGGCCATTAGGGCGACCAGCGGAGAGATCACGACCGTCAGGGCACCGGTCTTGTCATAGCGTGACAGGGCCGGCAACTGGTAGCACAGGGATTTTCCCGTGCCTGTTGGCAGGATTCCCAGGACATGGTTTCCTGACATCGATGATTCAACAATCATCTCCTGCATTGGGCGTTTTGATGCGGGATCTTGGGGCTCAGGTCGAAAATTCTCAAAGCCAAACCAGCGTTTGAGTTCCCGCTTTGGATTGTGGTGTTCCCGGCACCAGCTGCAGTCGGAATGTCCGCAGGCGGTGTTCCGGATCCTTCTGACAATCCATGTGGCCTGAGGATGCTCGTGGATAACCCAGGGCGGCATGACGGAATTGCCCCCGGCTACGGAAATCCAGGCAAGCGCATAGGCCAGATCCCAGCCCAGCGTTGCCGCATTCTCGATCATCTCCGCGGTACGTGTCCGGCAGGCCCTTGGAGCCAGCCACTCCAGGATCAGGCCCTTGACCGAATCGTCCGATGGCCTCGGCCTGCCGCGCAGGAACTGAAAGAATGCATCGAATCCGGCCGCATTGTTCCCAGCCGTAACCAGCCAGTGCCAGGCACTGAGAAGGGATGGGTCAGCATGCTCTCGCAGGGCTGTCTGCTGATCGTTCAGAAGCTGTATCGCCAGTCTGGAGTCCTCTTCCGGGTTGTTGCGCTGGCTGCCGAGAAGCCGGGGATCCTTGTAGTGCTTGACCAGGTGATGATAGGGGTTTCTGGGAAAGGCCAGTGGACTCAGCCAGAGCGTATCCATTGCAGGCAACTCCAGTAGGGCGAGCTTCGGGTCAACGGCCTTGAGATATCCAAGATCGAAGCGGATCAGATTATGCCCCAGGAGGAATTCCGCACCCCTGGCGAAGCGGTCGAGTTCTGCAAGATCCTTGGTCAGGGCCTTTACAGAGCGTAACAGGGCTGCTTTCGTATCTCCACGAATGGCACCGAAAGAATTGATCCGTTTGGTCTTTGGGTCGACCTCCAGGTCAAGCGACAGGCACTGTTCGGAAAAGTATTCAGGCAATGTGTTCCGCCCCCGGATCGTGTTTTGCCCCATCTATCATGGGACACTCCCATACATTCGCTTTAAGACATGCATGCAATCCTGAAACAGGCAGTAGCAGTTACTTTCTGGAGCGGGTACTTCGCCGTTTGTCGGGTTTGGGTTTCGCGTTCCTGATTAATTCGAGGCATTCCTCGAGAGTGACTGATTCAGGCTCATTCATGGTCTTGGGCAATGTCACATTCTTTTTCCCATCGGTCACATACGGGCCATACCGGCCTCTTAGCACCTGAATCCCCTGTTCTGCAAACGCCTTGATCAGGCGGTTGGCATCAAATTCTCTTTTCTCGGTAATCAGTCCAAGAGCAGCCTCTAAATCGATGGTGCCGGGATCCTGATCCTGCTTCAGCGAGGCGTTATCCTTTCCGCACTTCACATAAGGACCATAACGTCCCATGTTGACCGTGATGGGCTCTCCTTCGTGACTCTGGCCAAGCTGCCGCGGGAACGCAAAAAGTGCCAATGCTTCATCAAGCGTGATTGAATCAAGCTGCTGTCCCGGAAGCAGGCTGGCAAATCTTGGAGGTTCCTCGTCGTCCCGGGAGCCAATCTGTGTATAAGGACCATAGCGACCCAAACGAACTGAAACCGGTTTGCCGGTTTTTGGGTCATGTCCCAGTGCTCTGGGCTGATTGACATCTGCCCGAGTCAGTGTTTCGTCTTTTTCCATCACCTGTTTTGAAAAATCCCCCCAGAAGTGTTTCATGAATTCCTTCCATTTTTTTTCTCCACGGGATATTGCGTCGAGTTCGCCCTCCATTTCGGCCGTGAATTCATAGTCCACATAGCGCGTAAAGTGCTGAGAAAGGAATCTGTTGACGATCTTGCCGGTATCAGTCGGCCTGAACCGTCTGGCATCCAGTTCCGCATACTCGCGATTTTGCAGGGTACTGATTATCGATGCGTAGGTTGATGGCCTTCCAATGCCATGACTCTCCAGTGCCTTGACCAGACTGGCTTCATTAAAGCGGGGAGGTGGTTCGGTGAAATGCTGTTCATGACTGCATGCATCATTTGGCTCGCTACGGTCCGATTCCAGATCATCTGATAGAGTTTATGCTGATCTTCAGACAGGGCGTGCTTCAGATTTCTTGGAAAACGCATTGCCGATGTCGGACGGATGCCCTCATGGGCTTCCTGTGCATTGCGTGTCCTGTTTGAGAAATGGCGTGGCGCGTTCGGCAACATCTCGGCACCGTATCGTTCGGTAATCGCCTTGCGAATTTCCTGTATTGCCGTTGAGGCCAGCGAAACCGAGTCGGTACGCATATATGTAATCAAGCCAATTGATTCACCGTTTACATCAATCCCTTCATACAGCTGCTGGGCGACCTGCATGGTTTTCCGGGTTGTGAACCGGAGTTTTCTCGATGCTTCCTGCTGCAGGGTAGAGGTCGTAAAAGGCGGAGCTGGATTACGCTTTTTCTGCTTATGCGCAACATCCAGCACATCCAGTTTTCCATCCGCTGCTTCTTTGAGTGTCTGCCTGACAAGTTTTGCCTGACCCTCTTCGGTAATTGAAAATTTCCGTACTTTCTCACCCGCATAAACACTGAGTTTTGCCGTGAACCCATGGCCGGATTGAGATACATCTGCATTGATGGTCCAGTATTCCCGGGGTTCAAACGCATCGATTTCCTGCTCGCGCTCGCAAATCATGCGAAGTGCGGGGCTTTGAACCCGTCCTGCCGAAAGACCTGTACGAATTTTTTTCCACAACAGCGGTGACAGATTAAAACCGACAAGATGATCCAGGGCCGAGCGGGCCAGCTGCGCATCCACCAGATTGCCAGAGATATCCCGGGGGTTCTCTACCGCCTGCTGAATTGCAGACGGCGTAATCTCGAAAAACTCCACCCGATAGACTGGCTTGGAGCCAATGGCCTTTTTCTCCTTGAGAAGTTCAAGCAAGTGCCAGGAAATTGCTTCTCCCTCCCGGTCCGGGTCAGTTGCAAGATACAGTGCATCCGATTTTTTCATCTCCTTGACAATTGCATCGACATGCTTTTTGTTTTTGTCGATGACCTCAAAGCGCATGTCAAAGTCCTGTTCAGGATCAACTGCTCCATCTTTGCTCAGAAGCTGTCTAACATGACCATAGGAGGCCAGAGCTTTAAACCTGCCGCCAAGATAACGGGTCATTGATTTGGCTTTTGCCGGGGATTCAACGATGATCAGCGGGCCATTCATATTACGATTCAAATGGTTGTTCGTCACTCAAGCTGCGGGGCCGGTCACGGACCGGGATTTTTCAATGCATGTTGCGGTAGATCCCTTCCACCACCATACTCTCTTCCGGCAGTGTCAGGCCGGGACTTGCCGGGTAATGATCCAGAACCACTAGGGTCACCCATTTGGCCGAATCCAGTTCAATCGATTCCGGTTCCAGAAACATCAGTTGATTGATAACCATTTCCCGGGAAGCCATATCGAGAATCCCGGTTTGCTCAAGATCCATGATATAGCCGCGAATACTGGCTGGCAGGTGCTGGATTTCCTGATTGGTGTAATATCGAATACCATGCTGTGCACTGGCCGCGTCTCCGCCACCGGATTCTTCAAGAAAGGACAGGTTCCGTATCCAGTCGAGAGCCCGGTCAATCGAATGCGCGTCGAATCCCACCTCCTGCAGCTGGTCTACTGCTCCCTGCTGTTCGTCCATAGTCGCCTCAATACCAGTCCCATGACCACCCTCGAAGAGATATCTCAAAACATCCAGAACACTATTTTTCATAGCCTGTTTCTATCTCGGCCTACAATACTGGCCAATTACAAAATACCCGCATCATCCGATTCAGAGATTTAGAATGCAATGCCTGCAGCAGGCCAACACCAAAGGAGATCGCGGGAAGAAAATTCATTAGTGAACTCATAGACAGCGCATCAAGGCAGATCATTCGCCAGTCATGAAGCTGCACATTGTAAACCAAAATAATTTTCTCGGCATACCGATTTTTTTTGAACGGATTTTGCGGACGAAACGCCTTGATTTTTGACCGGAAAAATGTCCTTGAAATGCTCTTGAAAGCCGCTTTAGCACGGTTTTCCGGCAAATTGAGCAAAGCTGTCGACTCATTATGTTTTGCTCATTTTTTCAATAACGAGTGCTGCGGGTCTCTGCCTGTCCTGAATGTTCCCTCTTCAATCTCCATTGAGCATTACTTTTCTCTCCCTACAGCGTTTCCTGAACAGCCACAAGGCCGCTATGGCGGTCGACCGTCACCCGGGTGCTTGGTGCAGTCCGAGTGGAGGAACTTCACTGCCCGCCAAGGGGCCGAGAGCGGCTTATCTTGATAACAGAAAAGACAAGTCTGCCTGCGTGTGAACTTGACTCGCATGAAGATCTGGTAAATTTTCAGGGTGAAGAACAAACAAGCACGACATCAACAGAAGCCATGGAAAGTGAGGAATGAACCGAACCCGCGTCACCGAACGCCGGGATGTCAGTGCCCATTTTGTCGCTTGCTTCCGGTCTTTCGGCACTCATCGTATTGAATAATCTGTAACTCAACTGCCGATACAGTCGGTGGACATGGTACTATCCGGGATTGTGCGGGTGTGAAAAGAAATCGGAAAGGCAGATTGCATTGCGGATCGGAAGTGGAGTACAGCAAAGACGCAGAACAGCCTCACCTGGTCTCGCAGACATATTAAAACCATCCCGATCAAGGCAGTTCCCCTGTTCACAAACCCACAGGCATTCCAGTTCATCTCTGACTACCCGATCCAGGATAATGACAGCAAGAACATCACAGATATCGAGAAAGACCAGCGAGACACTGGTCGAGGTCAAAATCAATCTGGACGGTACCGGCCACTGTACTCTGGACACAGGCATTCCATTCCTGGAACACATGCTCGAGCAGGTAGTCCGTCATGGCATTGTCGATCTTGATATTTCTGCAAAGGGAGATTTGCATATTGATGATCATCATACCGTCGAAGACATTGGCATAACGCTCGGCCAGGCAGTCGCCGAAGCTCTGGGGGACAAAAAAGGCATAACCCGCTATGGTCACGCCTATGTTCCACTCGATGAAGCGCTAAGCCGGGTAGTCCTTGATTTCTCGGGACGACCACTGTTAACCAGCGATGTTGAATACCCGGATCGCATGATCGGTAAATTCTCCGTGGCGCTGGTGCATGAATTCTTCCAGGGCTTTTGCAATCACGCTCTGGTCACCATGCACATGGACTGTCTGCGCGGCAATAATGCGCATCATATTGTCGAAACCCTCTTCAAGGCCTTTGGCCGCGCTCTCAGCGTTGCCGTGGCTGTTGACAGTCGAGTCACGGGAGTACCCTCAACCAAAGGCGTGCTCTGAGTCCGGACACTGACATGCAGTCCCGCCGCATCGTTGTTGTTGACCTGGGGACCGGAAATCTTCGCTCCGTCACCAAGGCCGTCAACGCCGTTAGCCCGAATTCCGAGGTTCGTGTTTCTGCCGAGCCATCGGTCATAGCCGATGCTGATCAGATGATTCTGCCCGGCCAAGGCGCAATTGGCACCTGGCTGAAACAGCTCAAGCCGGGGTCAGAGCTGAGACAGGCGGTGATGAGCGCACTTGACGAAAAGCCCGTTCTCGGCATCTGTCTCGGACTGCAGGCACTGTATCGATACAGCAGCGAAAACAGCGGGCAAAAGGGCTTTGGCCTGATATCCGGGACCGTCAGGCATTTTTCGGAAGCCGGAGATGAGTTTGACCAAAAACCGGATCAGGGCATGCGAAAAGTCCCGCATATGGGCTGGAATCGCGTCAAGCAAACCAATGCACACCCGCTCTGGAACAGTATTTCGGATGGCGAGCGGTTCTATTTCGTGCACAGCTACTATGTCGATAGCCAAGATTCGGATCAGGTCTCCGGGCAAACGGAATACGGGATTACATTCACTTCGGCTGCCGCGCGGGGCAACCTGTTCGCAGTTCAGTTCCATCCCGAAAAAAGCCAGCATGCCGGGCTGACCCTGCTCAAGAATTTCACCCGCTGGAACGGATCCTGTTGATGCTGATCATTCCTGCAATCGACATCAAGGATGGAAAATGTGTCCGCCTCAGGCAAGGCAAAATGGACCGGGAAACGGTTTACTCGGATGATCCGGCAATCATGGCCAGTCGCTGGATCGAACAAGGAGCCAGGCGTATTCACATCGTGGACCTTGATGGTGCATCCGAAGGAAGGCCGGTCAATGCCGGTATCGTGCACAGGATTGCCGAAAACCATCCGCAAGTGCCCATTCAAGTCGGTGGTGGAATTCGCAACGAAGAGACTGTGAATGCCTACATTCAGGCAGGAGTCCAATTCGTGATTATCGGAACACAGGCCGTTCGCGAACCGCAAATGATCGGTGAGCTATGCGCAAAATTTCCGGGACGCGTAATGGTTGGACTCGATGCCAGAAATGGAAAAATCGCCATCCAAGGCTGGTCGGAAATCTCCGAACACAGCGCCATTGACCTTGCCCGCAATTTTGAGCATGCCGGGGTTGATTCAATCGTATATACCGATATTCTGCGTGATGGCATGCTGCAGGGCGTGAATGTATCGGCAACAGCGGCTCTGGCCAGGGCAATCCATATTCCTGTGATTGCTTCGGGAGGCATTGCCAGTCTGGATGACATTCGACTGCTTGCAGAACAGTCGCAAGCCGGAATTATCGGTGCGATTACCGGGCGGGCGATTTATGAAGGCACTCTGGACTTTACGGTCTCGCAGATGCTTTGTGATGAACTGGCCGCCAGCAGCCGTGCCTGGTAAGCCTTGCTCCATGCCCTTAGCCAAGCGAATCATTCCCTGCCTGGATGTCGATCAGGGACGGGTTGTCAAAGGCACCCGCTTCATCAATTTGCGCGATGCGGGCGACCCCGTCCAAGTCGCTGCCCGTTATGACCGGGAAGGAGCCGACGAGATTGCATTTCTCGACATCACTGCGAGCTCCGACAACCGCGACACGATTGTCCATGTCGTGAGGGAAGTGGCCGAACAGGTGTTTATTCCGCTGACTGTTGGCGGAGGAATCCGAACTCTCGAAGACATCTCGCGCTTGCTCAATGCCGGCGCTGACAAGGTATCAATCAACACCACTGCGGTCAACAATCCGGATTTCATCCGGGAAGCCAGCCAGCATTTCGGCAACCAGTGCATTGTCGTGGCAATTGACGCCAAGCAAGTTGAATCTGAGCCGGATAGCCCTCGAAAATGGGAAATATTTACCCATGGTGGGCGGACCCCGACCGGTGTTGATGCGGTTGTCTGGGCAAGGAAAATGGAACAGTCTGGCGCTGGAGAATTGCTGGTCACCAGCATGGACCGAGACGGCACGAAAAACGGCTTTGATCTTGATTTAATGAAGACGATAACCAGCCAGACCGGAATTCCGTCTATTGCTTCTGGCGGGGTAGGCAATCTGGAGCATCTCGTCGAAGGCGTGGTCGAAGGCGGAGCCGATGCCGTGCTGGCCGCGAGCATCTTCCATTATGGCGAATACACGGTGGCCGAAGCCAAGCAGTATATGGCACGGCAGGGCATCGAAATTAGACTGTAGAATAATTGCGACACGAGATATGGAGCACTGCACGTCAGTTCAGATGGGGCACCGGCATCATGACCGAAAACATTATCGAAAAAATCAGATGGAATGAAGCCGGCTTGATTCCGGCAGTTGCACAGCAATATGATACCGGCGTGGTACTGATGGTTGCATGGATGAACCTGAAAGCTCTTCTGGCTACCATTGAAGAGGGCCGGGCCGTGTATTTCTCGCGATCACGCAACAAACTCTGGCGAAAAGGCGAGGAATCAGGCCACGTGCAAAAACTCAAATCGATTCGTCTGGACTGCGATTACGACACAATACTGATGGAAGTTGATCAAATTGGGGGTATTGCCTGCCATACCGGCCGGCACCATTGCTTCTACTTCAAGTTCGATGAGGGAAACTGGATCGAGGACGGGGAAATACTCAAGAACCCCGAGGAAATCTATGACAATCCCAAGTAGCGGTACCACGGCACCGGATTTCAGGTAAAGTTTCAGGCAGTTTGCCGTTACAATACAGGACTACCCTGGGGTTCTGAAGCGCTCCTGCCAGACTCTTGACTGCTGGCATGGCTCATTAATTTCCCCATTGACAACTAAAGTTTAAACAATCTGACGGAGATCAAATCATGGGCTTTGGCGGAATCGGTCCAGTTCAACTGATCATTATTCTGGTAATCGTTTTGTTGATTTTCGGTACAAAGAAACTGAGAAATTTTGGCGGTGACCTAGGTGGGGCCATAAAGGGATTCAAAAAGGCCGTCAAGGAAGAAGAAAACCCCGAGCTGGACAGCGAAAACAAGGCGGGCACCGAAGAAGCAACAGCTGAGAGCACCAAGCAACAGGCGAAGAAGGAAGAATCCACTGAAACCAATAAAACAAGCTGATTACGCTGGGTAAGCGTCCATGTTTGACATCGGTTTCTGGGAGATGGCGTTTATCAGCGTCATCGCATTGCTCGTAATTGGCCCTGAACGCCTGCCCGGTGTTGCTCGTGCAATCGGATTATGGGTTGGCAAGGCGCGCCGCATGATCAATGACGTGAAACGCGATTTCAAAAAAGAGCTGGATGAAACGGAACTTAACAACCTCAAGGAACTCAAGAACGATATTGATTCGGCGGCCAAGGAGCTAAAGCGCACCGCGGATGAAGCAATCGTTGAGACCGAAAAATCCGGTTCGGGACTTAAAGAGACCATTGAATCAGTCGGCAAGGAGCCTGTCGAGGAGATTTCAAAAACCCGTTCTCCGCCAGCGGCATCAGCTAAGGCTAAAGTCAAGGGCCAGGCGGACGCAACGCTCGCTGACGGCAAATCCGGCACTTCGCCAGCTGTAGAAAAAACCAGTCAATCGCAAGCTGACCTGCAGGGCAAAGCACCTGCGTGATGCCTGGGTCAGCACCCGCAAACGGATATTTCTTTGATCGGCGTCAATTGAAGGTTAAGCGAAGTGGCCGACTCCAAAGCGCAGGACAAGAAAAAGAAAACACCAGCAGGAGCCGAGGGCTCGCTCCTGTCCCATCTGATTGAACTTCGTGATCGTATCCTGCGGGGTGTTTTGGCAATTCTGGTGGTCTTTATCTGTCTTGTGCCGTTTGCCAATCCACTCTACGAGTTCCTGGCCAGCCCCTTGATGGATGCCTTGCCGGAAGGCAACAGCATGATCTCGACCGAGCCGCATGGGCCGTTCTTTGTGCCATTCAAGTTTGCATTTGCGGCGGCTGTTGCCATTGCAGTACCCTATCTGCTGTACCAAATGTGGGCATTCGTTGCCCCGGGCCTCTATCACAATGAAAAGCGCCTGATCATGCCGTTGATCGTGTCCAGCAGCTTTTTGTTCTACCTCGGCATTGCATTCGCCTATTTTGTGGTATTCCCGATCATCTTTACCTTCTTCGCCAACGTGGCCCCCGAGGGTGTCGCGGTCATGACCGACATCAATGCCTATCTTGGTTTTGCAATCAAGCTGTTTTTTGCGTTCGGGTTTGCGTTTGAGGTACCCATCGCGACCATATTGATGATCTACATGGGGGCCACATCCGTGGAAAACCTCAAGAAGAAGCGACCCTATATCATCGTCTGCGCATTCATTGTCGGCATGCTTCTGACCCCGCCCGATGTATTCTCTCAAACCCTGCTTGCATTGCCGGTCTGGCTACTGTTTGAGGCAGGCCTGTTTTGCAGCCGCTTCATGGGAACTCGCGACAAGGGGGACGAGGACAATACCGAGGAATCCGAACAGGCATCCGATACCAAGGCACTATCCAAAGCAGAATAGGTCTTATTGGCCCTGCTGATCCCTGCAAGGGCTCATCCGGTCGTTGATAATCTGCCATTCCCTGTCCACGTAGCCTTCGAGCGGCCTGAATCGTATCTTGTAATTCATCTTCTGGCATTGCTGGATCCAGTAGCCCAGATACACATGGTCGAGGTTGTACTCTTTTGCGTACTCGATCTGCTTCATGATCGCAAACGTGCCCAACCCTCTTTTTTCATGGACAGGATCAAAAATCGTATATACAGCAGAGATTCCTTCATTTGGCAAATCACAAACCGACAATGCTACCAGTTCACCAGCGATCCGAAATTCCATGAAAATGGTCTTGACGATGGAATCGATCATGAACTGGCGGTAGCGAGCCGGATTGTTATGGTCCATGGTGTCCCCGGAATGGCGCCAGGACTGATAACGGCAAAAAAGGTCGAAGTGCTCCTTGCGGAAGCAAGGCGACATGATGTCGGTTTGCACATCATGATTGCGCCGGTAGCACCTCTTCTGGCCCCGGCTTGGAGCGTATTCCCAGACCGGAATGCGTACCGAAACACAGGCATTGCAGGCATGACAATGCGGTTTATAGACAATATCGCCACTACGACGATAGCCCGACTTCAGCAATACCGTAAACTGGGAGTCATTGAGCGGGTAGTCCGGCTCAAGCATGAGGGTTGATGCGGTCTCCTCCGGCAGATAGGAGCAGTCATGCGGAGCCGACATGTAAAGCTTTGGCGGCCTGCCCTGAAATTTCATGGGGCTTCCACCTCTGAAGCGGGTTCCCTGACCCAAAGGCCGGGTATTGCTGCTGCATCCGCTTGCCTGAGAATGCGCATGAATCGATCGCGAGACAACTCCTCGGCTCCCATACTCAAGAGGTGCCCAGAAGTAACCTGACAATCGACCAGAACATAGTCATGTGCGGTCAGCTGTTCGGTGAGATGGGCAAGGGCTGCTTTTGACGCATCCGTGTTGATGCTGAACATGCTTTCGCCGAAAAACACCCTCCCGATAGCAAGTCCATACAGCCCGCCGACCAGTTCCTGGTTCATCCAGGTCTCGACAGAATGGGCATAACCCATTTCATGTAATTCCGAGTATGCGTTGATCATTTCCTCATGAATCCAGGTTGCATCGGGTCCAAGACTGGGTCTGGCACAGTTTCGAATGACTCGATCAAAGGCATCATCGACTGTGAACCGGTATGCGTATTTCCGGATAGATTTTCGCAGGCTTCTGGATGCCCGGAATTTCTCCGGAAAGATCACGCAGCGAGGATCGGGAGACCACCACAAAATTGGCGCTTCGTTGTACCAGGGGAACATGCCGAGACGATAGGCCCGGATCAGTCGCCCGGGATCAAGGTCGCCACCGTAGGCAACCAGGCCAGAGTCATGGTCCTGATCCCCCGAATCAGGAGATGGCCTGTTCTGCCCGTTCAATGCGTCTTCTTCGCCCAACATGCTATCTCGAGTTTTCAGGTTCATCTACGAAATCAGTCTCCCAAAAATATATACTACAACTACTCGTAGCCAATTGTAAATTGGCTTGGCAATCCTTCATTCCTGCCTGCTGTAAGACAATTTCATGAGAATTCTGGGCATTGAAACGTCCTGTGATGATACAGGCGCCGCAATCTATGATAGTCAGGAAGGGCTTGTGGTCAACCGTTTGGCCTCACAGGTTGAGATCCATAATCGGTATGGAGGAGTGGTGCCGGAACTCGCGGCACGAGATCATATCCGCAAGCTGCTGCCACTCATTGAGCACTTGATACAGGACCCTGACAACCAGGGCCGCGGGGTCGATGCGGTCGCATACACCGCAGGTCCGGGACTGGCCGGCGCATTACTGGTTGGGGCTTCAGTTGCTACCGGACTTGCCTATGCCTGGAATGTGCCAGCACTGCCCATCCATCACATGGAAGGGCACTTGCTCGCTCCCATGCTTGAAGAAACTTCTCCCGAGTTTCCTTTTGTAGCCTTGCTGGTATCGGGAGGGCATACCCAACTGGTTGATGTCGAAGCTGCTGGCACATATCGGATCATGGGACAAACCCGTGATGACGCAGCTGGAGAAGCGTTCGACAAAACGGCCAAGCTGCTGGGACTGGGCTATCCTGGCGGACCGCAGATTGCCGCCTGTGCGCGGGAAGGGCGAGAAGATCGTTTCGTTTTTCCGCGCCCCATGACCCGACAGCCGGGACTTGAATTCAGTTTTAGCGGACTGAAGACCCAGGTTCTGGCCACAACCCAGAAACAGTCACGCCTCGATTCGCAAACCATTGCCGATATAGCGTTAGCGTTCGAACTGGCGGTCGTGGACACCCTGACCATCAAGTGCATGCGGGCGCTGGAGATGTCCGGGCGGAAGCGTCTTATTGTCTCGGGCGGCGTCGGCGCAAACGAGCGACTTCGCGAGCGACTTCGCAGTGAATGCAAAAAATCAGGCGTGGAGGTATTTTATCCACGCATGGAGTTCTGTACCGACAACGGTGCCATGATCGCCTATGCTGGCTATTTCAGGTGGGAGCTTGAGATGAAGCAAAGCCAGAACTTCGGGCATCATGGCGGATTTGACGTCAAGCCAAGATGGAGTCTTGAGGACTTGAATCAATGACAGAATATCACCTTTAACGTGAAACGACTCGCTCGCCAAAGGCAAAGGCGCGAACCGGGGCTTCTTGCAAAAACAACTGCCAGCTCAAAATCAAGGGAAATTAGGCGAAAATACTCCTTGTTCAGTTGCTTGACATACCGACTGGCAGGAAATGATTCTCAACTACTGTCTGGCAGACACTATTCAAGGTTTAGGGCGCAAGGCTTGCCCTGTCACTGCACTCCAAAGTAAAATAAAGCATCACCAACAACAAGCTACTTGTCCGACAGGGCGACCGGTAGTTCATCTTTTTCAAACATTCAACATTGGATAAAACATGAATTTACGCAAATTTCTTACTATATTGGCTCTGGTCACTTCCATGTTCGGTACTCAAGTGCTGGCGCAAGATGCGACTTTCTTCAGAATCGGTACGGGCGGTGCAGGCGGAACCTATTTCCCGATTGGCGGCACGATCGCCAATGCGATATCTGCCCCGCCCGGAGCTCGCCCCTGCGACAAGGGTGGTCAATGCGGAGTTCCCGGATTGATCGCAATCGCCCAGTCAACGACGGCCTCGGTATTCAACAATGCTGCTGTTCAAAATGGTGAGCTGGAAGCGGGGCTGGCCGCCGCTGACGTCACCCGCTCAATGTACCTGGGCGAAGGAAAATTCGAGGGCAAGCCGCATCCGAACCTGCGCATTATCGCCAATCTCTTTCCTGAAGATCTCCATCTCGTTCTGCCAAAAGGGACATCCATCAACGATCTCGGGGATTTGGCGGACAAACGCGTTGGCATTGCCCAGGCCGGTTCCGGAACTCAGGTTGCCGTATTGCAGATGCTTGAAGCCTGGGGAGTGACCCGGGACAACATGGATGAAGCGGAGCTGAATAACAGTCAAAGTGCTGAACGCCTGGCCGATGGACAGCTTGATGCCTACTTCTATGCCGCTGGATGGCCAGTAGCCGCAATGGTCCAGCTCGCATCCACCAAGGGCATGGAGCTACACTCGTTCACGGAAGCTGATGTGGAGAAAATCAACGGCATCATACCGGCCTATATTCCTTCCCGGATTCCGGCCGGGGTATATGAAGGAGTTGATTACGATGTGCGAACACCGGCGGTCAGTGCGTTGCTGGTTGTTTCTTCGAATCTTGAAGAGGAGCTGGTTTATGGAATCACTGCTGCCCTGTGGAATGGCAACACCCGGAAACTGCTGGACAACGGGCACCCCAAAGGCAGGTTGATTACGGCCGAAACCGCACTTGACGGTATTTCAACTCTGGGAGTCCCCCTACATCCTGGAGCAGAAAAGTTTTATCGGGAACAGGGAATGATCCAGTAATCCCACCGCCTTCTCCAAATATTCAAGCCGGCGACAGTCTCCATGCCGCCGGCTTCTCATTGACGCGGTATTCACATTCACACCCCCGAAAAAGACCAGCAAGAGCTTGATGCCGAGCAACTAGACAACATCGAAAGAAAATACGATGAAGGTGTCAACACTCGACAGATAGGCACTCGATTCCAGGCTTTTCTGCGCCTGGTCGCAATCGTTTTTGCGATTTATCATTACTACACTGCGGGGTTTGGTCTACCCCCTGATCACTGGCATATGGGCTGGCATCTGGCCGGTCTGTTTATCCTCATCTATGCCCTGTTTCCGATTGTTCGCACCCGGAAACTGATGACCGGCAACCCGAGTCCGTTCAGGGTTGGCAATGTTCCGATTTATGATCTTGTGCTGATGCTGCTTGGAGTGGCCTCCGCTCTCTATCTCGGCTTTGCATGGCATGGCCTTGCATTCCTCGGTATTGAAGAGCAGTCATTCCGCATGGGCAACCCCAATCTCTATGACATTGTTTTCTCGGTCATCATTATTGTACTGGTGCTCGATATTGCACGGCGGACTCTGGGCTGGGTCTTGCCCCTGATTATCTGCTTCTTTATCTCGTATGCCCTGTTCGGACCTTACTTTCCGGGTCTGTTGCAGCACCCGGGCGTCCGTTTCAACACTTTTGTGTCATCCATGTACTTTCCCCAGGAAGGGATATTCGGGGTCACACTGTGGGTTGTCTCTACGATTGTTTTCCACTTCGTCCTGTTCGGGGTTATCGCTCAGCGAACTGGCTTGGGCAAACTGTTTATTGACAACGCAACAATCCTCGCAGGCCGGTATACCGGTGGTCCCGCCAAGGTCTCGATTGTCTCATCGGCTTTTTTTGGGACTATCTCGGGATCTTCTGTTGCCAATACCGTTTCAACCGGGGCGTTAACCATTCCGAACATGAAACGACTCGGTTATCCCGGGCATTTTGCCGGCGGGGTTGAGGCGGCGGCTTCGGCAGGGGGGCAGATTACGCCACCCATTATGGGTGCGGCGGCTTTCATCATGGCCGAATTTCTTGAAGTTCCCTATACCACCATTGTCATCGCCGCCATTTTTCCGGCTCTTCTGCATTATCTAGGGGTATTTTCGGTGGTACACCTCATGGCACGGAAGCTTGAACTGAAAGGGATGGCCCGTGACGCACTGCCCAGGCTCCGCAGAAGTGAGAACCCTTGTCTATCCCGCGCTGTTCCTGGTTTTTGTGCTGTACAAGTATTTTTCTGGCGGGTTTGGCCTCACTACGACGCTGATTCTGTCTTTTGGGTCCGTTGTTGCGACATTCAATGCACAGAAGCCAGTACGTACCATGCACATGATCTCCATTTTTGAGGTGGGGGTCAAGTATTCCCTGGCTGTTGGCGCCGCGGCTGCCGCAGTCGGTATTGTCGTGGGAGTCATCAACACAACCGGCATTGGTTTCAGGGTTGGCTTCATGGTTACCCAGGGTGCCGCCAATCTGGCCAGTGATATTCATCATGTGGTGAGTCTGGGAAGTCTGCTGGATTTTACAATCGCCGATCTTCAGCTTCTTCTATCGTTAATTTTCGTTGCCATCATCTGCATACTCATGGGTGCCGGAATTCCGACTACGGCTCTGTACATCATGCTGGTATCCGTGGCTCAGCCTGCCCTGGCACAGCTTGGCATTCCCCCAATTGCCAGCCACATGTTCGTCCTTTATTACGGAGTAGTCGCAGAAATCACGCCGCCTGTTTGTACTTCAGCATACGCCGCGTCGGCGATCGCCAATTCCAATCCTTTCAGAACAGGGTTATCCGCATTCACTTTGGGTTTGGGGAAGGTAGTGGCACCCATGGCATTCGTGTATGCACCGGTTCTGCTGATTGTCTCTTCCACCGGCTTCGACTTGTGGGAATTTACCTATGCCGGTTTAAGCTGCATTCTGGGCGTGATTGCCTTGTCGGCATCCGTGGTTGGTTACCTGCTTGTACCCATGAAAGCCCCATCCCGTATTCTGATGGCCGTGTCCGGGATGGTATTCATTGCGCCCTCCCTGCAGGCCGATCTTGTCGCGCTGGCCATCGCTGCGCCCGCCCTTGCTGTCCAGTTTGCCTCCCTGTACAAATCGCGGTCAAGACACCATCTTTCCGACAGCCATACCTCTGGGGATAGCCCATCATGAATTCATGTTTGAACTCCAGCCTCATGACAAAGCTCGTGTTTCTACTATAATCGACCTCTCCTGACTGCGGATGCAGAAACGCTTTCCGCCTTGTCGGAAACGCCAGCCAAGTTACGCATGAATGCAAAACAGGAACGGGTTGAAAAAAGAATGAACTTGTCCTTGTCTTCGGCAGACTGGAAGAAAGTGGAATTGACAAGCTGGCGAGTGCGCATCCCATCAATATCACGTCCTCAAGAGGTTCAACATGAGCAAGAAAAGCGGGGGAGGCCTTGTTGTCGAATCCCTGGTAACTCTGGGTGCAAAACATAGTTTCGGCGTGCCCGGCGAGAGTTATCTCGCCGTTCTGGATGCCTTGCATGACACCCCCGGCAAACTGGATTTTACGATTTGCCGAAACGAGGGTGGTGCTGCTTTCATGGCCGCCGCCTACGGAAAACTGACCGGCACACCCGGTATCTGTCTTGTAACACGCGGACCGGGTGCCACCAATGCTTCAATCGGAGTTCATACCGCCATGCAGGACAGTGTTCCAATGATCCTGCTGATTGGCCAGGTGGATACAACAATGCGTGGGCGCGAGGCGTTCCAGGAGATTGACTACCGGGCTTTCTATGGGTCTGTTGCAAAATGGGCAACCGAAATCGAACATGTGGACCGTATTGCCGAAACGCTCTCGCGTGCCTGGACCCTGTCCCTCTCGGGTCGTCCGGGGCCGGTTGTCATAGCATTGCCCGAGAACATGCTGACAGATCAGTCCGAAGCAACTGCCCTGAGGGGTCCCGTAACACTCGAAGAACCCGCTCCCTCCCACCATGCCATCCGGGCTTTCCAGTCCCTGCTCTCGGATGCAAGACGCCCCGTGGTTCTGGTCGGTGGAAGCGGCTGGACTGATGCAGGACAGGAAGCGATCCGGAAATTTACCGAAAACGCCGATCTTCCAGTAGTCGCATCGTTTCGACGGGTTGACCTTTATGACAACCACAGCCCGAGCTTCGTTGGTGATGCTGGCGTTGGCATGACCGCATCAACCAGGAGACTGTTCCAGGAGTCCGATCTGATTCTGGCAGTCAACGTACGCTTCGGAGAACTGACCACGGATGGCTATACCCTGCTCGACATACCCACAACCAGACAAAAGCTGGTACATGTCCATGCATCCGCACGCGAGCTCGGTAAAATTTATACGCCGGATCTGGCCATCCATGCCGGACCAAACCTGTTTGGTGCGGCCGTAGCGGAGCTTGAAGTCAACGGTCCATGGTCACCATGGCGGAAACAAGCGCGAATCGATTATGAACGAGAATTTGATTTGCCTGACCAGCCTGGCCCGGTCGACATGGGCAAGGTAACGGCTTATCTTTCGAATCGCCTGCCAGAGGACGCAATCGTGACCAACGGTGCCGGCAATTACACGATCTGGCCAAATAAATTCTTCCGGTTTGGACCCCGGCAACGGCTGCTCGCTCCCCAGTCCGGTGCGATGGGTTATGGCTTGCCTGCTGCCATTGCCGCAAAGCATGTCCATCGCAGCCGAACCGTGGTGTGCTTTGCCGGAGATGGCGATTTCCAGATGACGTTCCAGGAGCTGGGAACCGCCATGCAGATCGAGTCACAGCCGATCGTGCTGGTCATGAACAATGGCATGTATGGCACAATCCGCATGCATCAGGAACGCAACTACCCGGAACGGGTGTTTGGCACCAACATCATCAATCCGGATTTCGTGATGCT
>JAPYNK010000161.1 GCA_028285825.1 Arenicellales bacterium
CGGGTAGTTCAAGATGGATACACCGGGAAATCACTCCATAGTGAACGATGGAAGATGTAGGTAGAATTCACCGACTTCTCATTCATGTTTTGGGGATTTGGGTAATCAATCAGTAGCTATCCCCTTTGGGTGCATCATCAAGGCAACGGAGACCAGGGACATTTTACTTATCATGAGTGCGGTCCAGTCCCCGACTCGATCTTCAGCCAAGATTCTGCCTGAAGAATTCCACGGTCCGTTTCCAGGAAAGTGCCGCATCATCG
The DNA here is from genome assembly GCA_028285825.1 of Arenicellales bacterium. Lineage (GTDB taxonomy): Bacteria > Pseudomonadota > Gammaproteobacteria > Arenicellales > Poriferihabitantaceae > Poriferihabitans > Poriferihabitans thioversatilis. Next base: position 264 of record JAPYNK010000161.1, read on the forward strand.
GCATCATAACGGGCACTGGTCGGATTGGCGAACGCGTGATCCGCTTCGTACCAGTGCAGTGTAAGTTCCGACTTGCCCGCGCTTTGCATCGCTGTCTCGAAACCGCTCACCATGTCCGAGTTGATCCAGGCATCCTGGGTGGCGAAATGTCCCAGCACGGGACCTTGCAGAGATGCCAGATCCGCAGCGGTCTTTTTGATATTGCCATAATAAATGACAGTGGCATCCACCGGTGTGGCCAGCGAGGCATTCAATGACCAGCCGCCGCCAAAACACCATCCCACGGTGCCCACCTTGCCCGTGGAGGAGGAATGCTTCTTCAGATAATCAATCCAGCCGACCAGAATATCCGTGGCAGCAGTGGGGTCGACTTTCTGCATCAGTGCCCTTGCGTCATCTGGGGAGTCGGCCACCTCACCACCATACAAGTCCACGGCCAGGGCCAGATAGCCCAGATTGGCTAATTCCACCGCTACCGACCGGATCTGGTCGTTTAGTCCCCACCACTCGTGAATAAGCAGGATCGCGGGCGCCTCGTTCGTGTCCGGTATGGCCATTGCGGCGGAGACATCCCGACCACCCTGGGTGGTGAGCATGACGGTTTGAGTCCCGCCAGCCGCCGCACGAGCGAGTTCGGGATAGGCCAGCACCGTGGCCAGAGGCAGGGATGCCAACCCTTTGAGGAATAGGCGGCGATCAGAGTTTGAAATTCTAATCGGTGGCAATTTACCGTCATTACCACAACCTTTAATGTCACACATGCATGATTACTCCGGTGGTTTGATGAAGTTCTCTTTCGTAAAACAGAATCGGACGCTGGATTCCGAGCCAGCCAATGCAGACTCCGCGCACACCCGAAGGCATTTCCTAAAGGATTCCAGTTTACACGAAAAGCAGTGCGGCCAGTGTTCCGTACGGGATTAAACTATATGGCATTTCCAGCCCCCTTCCAACCACTCCAAGCCCATCCGGACAGAGCGTACACTCCCGGCAAGAAACAGAAGCTTGATTTATCCCGGCTGCATAATTTTCACTTGACCGTTCTCGAAGATGAGGGATTGCTTTTTGGTCAAAGGGTGAACAGCATCTCTTCCCCGTACACAGGACAATGAAATATATTTTGATCAGGCCTTATGGCTGTTTGCGGACGGAAACTTGAACCAAAATTGATGGCAGCCTGCCCCAACACTAGCACCGCGAAAGCCATAGCCAATAGCTCGACCAATAAGCATTCCTCTTCTATCCGCGTTCACACTCAACCAAAGCAACGGATTACAATGATTCCCAGGGCGACCACGGCTGCTGCAAAAATACGCTGACGGCCAAATGGTTCCTTCAATAGCAAGGCACCAATCAGGGCAGCAAAAATCACGCTGGTTTCGCGCAGTGACGATACCAGAGCCATCGCCCCCAGTCCCATTGCATGAATGACAATGCCATATGAGGCCGACGAGGCCAGACCACCGGCCAGTATCTGAGCCCGATTTTGTGCCACAAAGGCAAACCAGCCCTGTCGCTGAAACCATGTCAACCAAATCACGATAGGAACGGCCTCCAGGGTAAACAGCCAGAGAATATAGGACAGGCTATTTTCCACCATACGCACACCGATACCGTCGGTAACGGTATACAGGGCGATAAGAATACAGGTGGCCAGTGACCACCAGAGCGTGGGTGCAAATCGATATGGATGATCAACTCCAAAAAATGCCAGGGACATCAAGCCCACACTTACCAGAACGACTCCAAGCAATGCCGGCAGGCTAAGCACTTCGCCATAAAAAATGGCAGCGCCAGCAGCTACCAGGACTGGCGCGAAACCGCGAAACAAAGGGTATACAAGGGAAAGGTCACCGCTTAGGTATGCCCGCCCCAAGGTGAAATAGTAGACATTGTGTATCAGCATGGATGCGATCAAGAACAACCAGGCTTCAGCCGTTGGCAACGGAACCGTCCAGAGCAGGCCCAGGGAGATCAGACCGGCGACGAGGCGATAGGCGGCAATGCTGTAGAGCGGACTTCCCCCGGATTTGGCCAGAGCATTCCATCCTGCATGCAGTGCAGCGGCAAGCAGAACCAGCAGTACCAGTTCGGTTGACATGGGTTTAATCATGACGGGAGATGTGTCCTGTCATTCTGCAGACGATCAGTAATGCCAAGTTCATCAAGTGCATCCAGAGTCGGGAATAATGCAAAAACCAGCCTAGGGCAAAAACTGGCGTAATTCTCTGGCAGTCTTCATGGGAGCGCAGACATCAAGCCGTCCCTGAATGATCGCAGCAGGGATGTGCTGAATGGTATTTACTTTCCGCCATGTTCAATTTTCGTAGGCAACATCCGCCATTTTGCAAGTAATGGATTCCCCAATCCGGGTAATTTGTTTGCAAAATCCGTCCTGCCGTAAAAATCAATCTTCTTGCGAGCGTGAAAATAGGTGAATTGTAATGCCTTCCCGCTCTGGCTCCATGTCCAAACACAATGGATTCTCTCAACTGCATCGATTACCGGTTATCTGCGATAGCAGGCATCAATCCAGTCACAATCGCATCAGACCGGATGCCGTCAGTAAACAGCTCTCGTGCCCCATGCGTCAGGCAGTTTTCTGCGTTGACTGCGTAATCGGTAGCGTGGTCACGGCTTTAGGCAGGAACAGCACGGCAATAAAGATGAGTGTTGCAGACACAGCAAGAATGGGAAACAACACCTCAAAACCCCAGCGGCCATGAATCCAGCCGATCAATGGAACAGTGGATGCCATCACGGAAAAAGTCACAATGTAGCGCAAAGCGTAGGCTCGAGCGCGCCATTCACTCTTCGCCAGCCTCCCAACAAGCACGTCATTAATCGGAATTTGACCAAATACTGCGAGCATGAAGGCTATTGCTACCAGAAGAGCAGCGATACCGGAAAGTTGAGTCATGGCAAGTAAAAAGACCGCCTGCACAATGGCTGTAGCCGCGAACACCCTGCGCACGGAATAATGATCGACGAGCCAGCCCACAACCAACTGGGCAAAAGCCGCAATGGTGAACACAATAAATGCATAACCACCCACCGCAGTGGCTGAGACAGCCAACTCCCCCAAGCGCTCTTCAAACACTTTTGGCAATGCGAAAGTTGTGCTTTGAAACACAATCCCCCCGATACCAGTGGTCAACAACACGATGGCAAAAGCCTTGAACAGGGTTTTTTGTGCCAGCAGGTACGTTCCAGCGGATGCTGGACTTTCCGGCTTGACCGGTCGTCTGGTTTGGCCGTGGCACCTGATGAAAACAAAAAAGCCGATGCCAACCCCAAGAGAAAAAATCCCCGGTACAATGAATGCATACCGCCATCCGGCGGCATCGATCAGCAACCCGGTGATCAACGCAGCGGAGGCCACACCCATATTGCCAAAAACCCCATTGACTGCCAACGGAACCCCGGTGTTCTGTCGCCCCTGTACGACCAGCGCCAGACCCACGGGATGGTATATGGCAGCCATGGCTCCCAATAGGGTCAGGCATATCGCCATCTGCAACGGTGTATCGGCAAATCCAGCTAATACCGAAGTCAGGCCGATGCCCGTAAAAAACACCACAATCATGCCCTCACGACTCCATTTATCAGCCAGCCAGCCGGCAGGAATGGCACAGACTCCAAAAGCAATGAATCCCGGCGTAGCATAAGGAATCAACTCTCCATAAGAGAGGTTCCACTCTGCTACCAAAGTTAGGGCGGCTGCAGTAGCAAAAATCAGCACAAACAGGTGGTCAAGAAAGTGGCCTATATTGAGAAATAGAAAACGGATGCGCTGATGCGACATGGGACAAGACCTGAATAAGCGCGTAGATGAAGCAGGCATGGAATACACCGTAACATATTAATTGCGAAAGTCGGGCTAATCAGTAGGAAGCCAAAATGACCGGACAACAATGCCCATAAGGTGGCCAGCAGAACTATACAAAAAGAATAAGCCGTGTGGGATGTTTTCCATGCACAAATTCTACCGGATAAGCAGGCCAGGCATGACCTCAATGAGGGCCAAACTGCAAGGACCCTTCAATTTGACAATGCTTTCCGACTATACGGAAGAATGCGTACTTGCCGGTTGCCTGAACTTATCTGGACAGCATGGTAGCCAGAATGACTGATGCACTCGAACTCGTTGCCAAGTGCGGTTTCAGGTCTGCCTGCAACCGATCACAGCCATTGAATCGCGTAAATGCATTCAACTCGGATTTCAAGGCTTTAAGGAATCGCTCGGAAGCTCGAAATTCTGCTTCAATAGCTAGGTTGCGAACCAGGAAAACCCGACTCTTTCGCTCTGCCTTGCAATCCATTCTTGCCACCAGACGGTTATTCCAAAGCACTGGCAGGCAGAAGTAGCCGTATTTTCGCTTGCCCTCTGGCATGTAACACTCAATCCGGTAGCCAAAATCAAATAGCGACCGAATACGATCCCGCTGTATAACGAGGTTGTCAAATGGAGAGAGCAGGCGGACACGATAGTGTCGCTTGAGTCTATCGTTATTTTCCAGAATATCCGGTTTCGCATGATATAGATTGTCCCCCACCTGAACCCTGATCAGTTTTCCGGCCTCTTCACGCTCTTTGAGCCGATCTTCCAGGTGTGGTCGTACGGCTGGTCTGAGGTAGGACATTTGGGCAGCACTGCCAAACCCATTGGCCTGCAAGTAGCGGTCAATCAAAAAATCAACCTGCTCTTCCGGAGTCGGAAATCGGGTATCCACCCAGTCGGGCAAGACCCGTTCACGCAGGTCAAAAACCTTTTGAAAGCCCTCCCTGCCAACGATCATCAGTTCGCCCTCCCTGAACAGGGTTTCCAGAGCCGATTTTGCCGGCTTCCACTGCCACATTGAGTGCTTGCCGGAAGTGCCGTCTGCAAAGTCCCTGGAACGCAAAGGGCCCTCATTGCGGATACGCTCCAGCACATGCTGTTTCATTCCGGGATCCGCTTTATGCCATAAATTTTCGCGCTCCCGGACCCTCTTCATCTCCGGCAAGTACATCCGGTAGTCCTGCATCGGCAGATAAGATGCCGCATGTGCCCAGTATTCGAAAATTCGCCCCTGTTTCTGGAGAGCATCCAGTTGAGCATGCCGATAGCGACGGTTGCGACTCCAGAGTACGTGATGATGGGCCCGCTCGACAACCGAGATGGTATCAATCTGAACATACCCCAGATGTCGGATAATGGACTCGGTCGATTCAATCGGACGTTTGGCAGTGCCTCGGGAATATACGGCCTGATACGACAAAGCCAATGCGCGTGCCTCAGACGCACTGATCAACTCGGGCATCATGCCGGTTTTGCAAGCTTGAATGCCATTCGACTATTGCGACAACAATTCCACACCATCAATGGCATGCCTTTCCCCATTTCTTGAGTCGCCAATAGTTATAGGGCCAGGGTGCCAAAAAGCCCGCGACAAGCATGACCGGAATAACCCACCAGGTTAGAATTGCACCGCCGGTCAGGGC
>JAPYNK010000162.1 GCA_028285825.1 Arenicellales bacterium
CCTGATCCTGATCTCGAGCCCGCCGAGATCATCGAATCCAATCTTCAGGCAAGCGGCCGTTTTGACGTCATCCCGGAAGAACAGCATCTAACGAGACCCGGTACTCTGAATGAGGTCAATTTCCGGGACTGGAGGCTGATCAAGTCAGAAGCACTGGTGATCGGCAATATCATGAATCTCGGTAACGACCGTTACGAGGTTCATTTCCGGCTGTTTGACGTGTTCAGTGAAGCTCAGCTCGTTGGCAGGAAATTCGTGGTCCCGTCAAATCAGCTGCGCCAGGTATCGCACCAGATTTCGGATGCGATATACGAGCAAATGATCGGACGTACCGGCGGCTTCGATCATTCGCTTGCTTTTGTCAACGTGCGGTCCACTGAAGAAGGAAAAACGTATCGGCTACAGATTGCTGATTCGGATGGCTGGAATCCGAGAACAATTGTCGAATCACCGAATGCGATTTTGTCACCAAGCTGGTCGCCCGATGCCAACCGGATAGCCTACGTATCCATTGAGGACAACAAAACCCGGGTCTTTATCCAGAACATCTGGACCGGTGAAAGGCTGGCAATCAATGAATTCGAGGGGCTGAATACCGCACCATCTTGGTCACCCGACGGCAGGAAGCTTGCCTTGACCCTCTCCCGGGACGGCAATCCGGAAATCTATGTCTACGATGTCACGACAAGCATAGCGAAGCGAATCACACGCCATACCGCCATTGATACAGGGGCTTCCTGGTCTCCGGATGGCGATACCCTGGTTTTTTCGTCCGGACGAGCTGGAGTGCCACATATCTACAGCGTACCGTCGGATGGCGGACAACCCACACGGCTGACCAGAGATGGCAGCTACAATGCCGGGGCCACTTTTTCGCCTGATGGACGCCAGATTGCAATGATAACAAATCAAGGCAATGGATACAAAATTGGGTTATACTCTGTAGGCAACAAGCTTGGAACGGTCAAGGAACTGCCGACAGCAGGCCAGGACGAGTTTGTCCGCTTTTCACCGAGCGGGGATATGCTTGTTTTTGCCACCATTGTCGGAAATCAGTCCAGATTATCAACAATTTCCAGCAATGGTCAGGTGCAGCGATTTTTGAAGCATCAACGCGGAGCGTATAGAGATCCGGTCTGGTCACCAATTTCACTTAACCGATAGAGTTAACATCATAGAGGAAATCATGCGATTAAACAATACTAACTTATTGCTTGTGCTGGCGAGTTCACTGTTCATCGCCGCGTGCTCAACACCAGAGAAACCGACTGAGGAACCTCCAGCCACGGAGGCCGAGGCTGGAGTCTCTGTTGATGATCAAAGCGCAGATACTGCAACCACCACAGGTATCGGTACAAGTGGATCAGAAGGCACGGACCTGCAAGGCGAACAGGGAGATGCGGTGACCAGCATTCCCCGGGTTGTCTATTTCCAGTACGACAGTAGTGACTTGAGCCAGGAAGTTCAATCGATTATTGCTGCGCATGCCGTAATCCTCAACCAGAATCAGAACTGGAATATCGTGCTTGAAGGCCATGCCGATGAGCGCGGCACCCGGGAATACAACCTTGCGTTGGGTCAGGAGCGCGCTCAGGCAGTCGCCGATTTGCTGCAAATCTACAATATCAACCTGGATCGAATTCAACAGGTATCCTATGGAGAAGAAGAGCCGGCTGCGTTGGAGAGCAATGAAGAGGCATGGGCTAAGAATCGCCGAGTGGAAATTTTATACTGATCAAGCAGTATGGCCGCGGTGACCCGCATCAATAAAGCCTGGCGACAACTTGTCGGCTGCCATCCGGGTCGGGTTCTGTTCATTTCTGCCCCGCTGTTTGGCTTGACGGGGCTTTTGCCGTCTGTATCTGCACAAACCATTGTGGATCAGACAAATGCTGTAGAAACGCCGAGCCCAGCGCAAACGCAGCAGCCACCCAGCACCACCTATGAGTTATTGCATATTCTCAATCAGCTGAATGAAATCGAGGCAGAGCTCAAACTGCTGAGAAACAGTGTTGAAGAAATGGAATTCGAAAACCAGAGTGCGCAACGCCGACAGTCGGACCTGTTTCTGGACATAGACAGACGGCTGACCGAACTGGAAAGCATTCCGATTACCGATCTTCAGTCGGCCGCATCTTTGCAAGGTAATCAGAATGTCGATGTCGAAGCGGGTTTTGAGTCCGGGGCCTCACAGGTCCTAGTCATTCCTGATGGAACCATGACGTCATCGGGCGAGGCAGATGCCAATGGCCTTGATCAGGCAGGAGCAGCTACACCAGGCGAACAAGCGCAAAATGCCGATGGACAGCTTGATGGCACAAATGTAGTCAGTGTGCAGGAACAGGATCTTTATGATCGAGCAATTGAACAATTGAAGCAGGGCCTGTATGAGGAGGCCATCAAGGGTTTTCAGCAATTCGCGGAAACCTGGCCAATGAGCCAGCTTGCAGATAATGCGTATTTTTGGATGTCCGAGGCCTTATACCTGAACCGGGAGTATGAACAGGCGCTTGCCGGATTCAAGGTGATTGCCGAGAATTATTTGGACAGCGATCGATTGCCGGATGCAATGCTGAAGATCGGCTATGTCTATTATGATGTTGGAGAGTACACTAATGCGGCAAATGCATTCCGCAGCGTTCTCGAGCGCTTTCCGAATCATCAGGTGAGCGTTTCTGCCCAGACTCGTTTAAGGCGCATCGAGCAATCTATTCAGTAATTTACCCGCGATGTGGCTGGCGACACCAGCTCAGCCAAGGGTGCGGAATATTGGTGAGTCTATTTCTTTCGCGGGCGATGGCAGACCCTGCTCTGTTGCCATTATAGCCTGCTCAATTATTGGAGACTTGTTAATGCGCTGATTGGGCACTATGCTCATATGGTTCTATTACCGCAAGCAACCGACTCTCTCCCTTCGTTCAATTTAATTGATTGATTAAAAATAAGCATGTGATTGATCGAAAGTTTGAGGAGGGGCAGTTGAAGATAAGAGGCAATTGATAATGGCGATTGACATAAGAAAATCAGGGCATGAAATTTGGTATTCTGAAGAGTATTAGCCGATAAGCCGGTATTCCACGAAATATATTCCGTCAGGAATGAGATGGCAAATTAAGGAAGGCAATAAATTCCTGATATTCCGGAACAGTCCTAACCTTGGGAATAATGGCAACTACTCGCCCCTGTCTGGCCGTCAGCGGTGCTGTCGAATGACCGGAGGGAATGGACCGCTGCCTGACTGCCGGTTTCCCGGAGCGGGCGTCCCGG
>JAPYNK010000163.1 GCA_028285825.1 Arenicellales bacterium
AGGGGCTGCGGTTTGCGATCCGCGAGGGCGGCCGCACCGTCGGCGCCGGCGTGGTCACGAAAATCATCAGGTAACGATCAAGCCACCAGTCAGGACAGGCTAGAAGGCCAGTAGCTCAATTGGCAGAGCGGCGGTCTCCAAAACCGCAGGTTGGGGGTTCGATTCCCTCCTGGCCTGCCAACTGACTGAATAATCGACTTGGAGGGTACGGGTTTGTCAGTAGCAGACAATGCCAAAATTGCCGCAGCAGTGCTGGTCATTGCCGTGTCAATAGGCGCCTATTACTATCTGGCTGACATTATTCAGATAGGACGCGTGGCGATCGTGGTTGCGGCTTCGGCGGTAGCTGTCGGGCTCGCTTTGACGACTGAGGTCGGACAATCGGCATGGTCGTTCATGAAAGAAGCCAATGTCGAGCGTCAGAAAGTAGTCTGGCCTGGTCGCCAGGAAGCCTTGCAGGTAACGCTCATGGTGCTGATTCTGGTCGTGATACTGGGCTTGATGATGTGGCTTTTCGATGCCCTGTCTTTTTGGGCGATCTATGATCTGATTCTGAAAGTGGGAAATTGATCGACGATGATGAACGAGAGTTTTGACGTGAAAAGGTACGATGCGATGCCTGATGCTGAGCGGCCGACAGGTATGCAATGGTATGTCCTGCAGGTTCACTCCGGTTTCGAGAAACGGGTTCAGAGCCTGCTTGATGTCCATATAAAGCGTAAGGGCATGGAACAGTATTTCGGAAGAATACTGGTGCCGACCGAGGAAGTGGTCGAGATGAAAGGCGGCCAAAAGCGGACCAGTGAGCGCAAGTTCTTTCCCGGGTATGTGCTAATTCACATGCAAATGACTGCAGAGACTCAGCATCTAGTGCAGGGCGTACCCAAGGTTTCCGGGTTTATTAGTGGCGTTGGTCAAAAAGGACAGGACCGAAAACCAGTTCCGATTTCCGATCGGGAAGCAGAAGAAATCATTCAGCAGGTCTCTGACAGCGTGGATAAGCCGAAACTGCGTTTTACCTTTGCGCCCGGTGAAATCGTACGGATTACTGATGGGCCATTCCAGGATTTCAATGGCATAGTCGAAGAGACCAATTTCGACAAGGCGAAACTGAAGGTCTCGGTCACAATCTTCGGGCGTGCGACGCCGGTTGAACTGGATTTTACTCAAGTTGAAAAAGGCTAGCCTGAGTGAGGGAATTCGGGTGCCTGTTTAAAGTGCGAATGCAAAACAATTTATTGAACTGAACGATGGCAAAAAAAATCCAAGCATATGTCAAGCTGCAAATTCCCGCGGGAGATGCAAAACCCAGTCCGCCTGTTGGACCGGCTCTTGGTCAGCAGGGTATCAACATCATGGAGTTTTGCAAGACATTCAACGCCCAGACTCAGGACATGGAAAAAGGCATGCCGATACCCGTTGTCATTACGGTTTATGCTGACAAGAGTTTTTCCTTCATCCAGAAAACCCCACCGGCCACGGTTTTATTGAAGAAGGCAGCCGGAATTACGAGTGGCAGCGGCGTGCCCAATCGTGACAAGGTCGGGCGGGTAACGCGCAGTCAGCTGGAAGAAATTGCACGTATCAAGCAACCCGACCTGAATGCCTACGACATGGAGCATGCAGTTCGAATCATTGCCGGCAGTGCGCGGAGTATAGGCATAGAAGTGGAGGAAACATAAATGAGCAAACGAAGCAAACGGGTACGTTCCCATAGCGATCAGGTTGATGCTGAAGCGCTGTATCCTCTGGGCGATGCACTGGACATGGTCAGAGAGCATGCCGGCGTCAAGTTTGATGAAAGCGTTGATATTGCGGTAAATCTGGGTGTCAACGCGCGCAAGTCCGATCAGAATGTACGAGGCGCGACATTGCTGCCCAATGGCACTGGCAAGGATGTGCGTGTCGCGGTGTTTGCGACTGGAGATAACGCCAAAATGGCGGAAGATGCCGGGGCAGATATCGTTGGCTTTGAGGACTTGGCGCAAACCATAAAGGATGGGCAAATTGAATTTGACTTGTGTATTGCGACACCAGATGCCATGCCTGTGGTTGGCCAGCTAGGGCAGATTCTTGGCCCGCGTGGAATGATGCCGAACCCCAAGGTGGGAACAGTAACTGCAGACCCGGCAACGGCTGTGAAAAATGCAAAATCCGGACAAGTCAGCTTCAGGATCGATCGCGGTGGAGTCATCCACTGTCCGGTTGGCAAAGCCTCGTTTTCAGCCGAGAGTCTGGAAGAGAACGTGAATGCCTTGATATCTGCCTTGATCAAGGCAAAACCGGCATCCGCAAAAGGTCAGTATATCAAACGGGTTTCGGTGTCGAGCACCATGGGACCCGGAATTCGCGTGGATCGACAGAGTATTGCAGCGATTCACTGATTTATTACATTATTGGAATGAAAGTGTCAGGCAGGACATTTATCTGCCGGGCATGTTGTCAAAGACCGCAGGTGGCCTCAGGGTTCATAATGGCGCGATCGGGACTGCTCATGGGCACGTCCGGGTTGCAGCCTGCGCAGACGGTGGCTGAGTTCAGGCTGGAACCTGAAATCGGACACCATACAGATGGGAGATTGAAACTATGAGTCTAAGTCTTGAACAGAAGAAAGCCCTGGTCAGTGAGGTCGCCGAATCGATCGCGCAGTCCAGTGCGGGTGTTCTGGCTGAGTATCGTGGTATGAGTGTTCAGCAGATGACCAGTCTGCGACGGTCTGCGCATGCCGAAGGCGTGTGGATCAAGGTCGTCAAGAACAATCTTGCAAAGCGTGCTGTCAAGGATTCCGAATTCGAGTGCCTGACGGACTATTTTGTCGGGCCGGTTGTATTTTCGCTTTCAAGGGATCCGGTGTCACTGGCCAAAGTTGTTACCCGGTTCGAGAGGGAAAACGAAGAGTTCAGGATATCGGCAGGAGCCATGAGTGGTTCCCTGATTGATCCGGAAACCATAGTCCGCCTCTCCAAGACACCTTCTCGTGAAGAACTCTTGGCGAAGCTGGTTGGCGGCATGAAGGCTCCCTCGGCCAAGCTGGCATCGACGCTTAAAGAGATTCCCGCAAAGTTTGTGCGAACGCTTGCTGCGGTCGCGGCTTCCCGCGAACAGGCCTCTTGAGCCAGGCCGCTATCCCCTATATCGATTATTAACATTGTCTAACTTTCAGGAGTAATGAAACATGGCTTTAAGTAAAGAAGAAATCCTTGACGCAATCTCTGAGATGTCCGTGCTTGATCTGTCTGAACTGATCAAGAATATGGAAGAGAAGTTTGGCGTATCCGCTTCAGCTGCTGTTGCGGTGGCTGCACCATCGCCAGCTGGCGATGCAGCTGGCGATGGTGGTGAAGCGGATGAGAAGGATGAAGTGAGTGTGGTACTCACTGGTTTTGGCGACAAGAAGGTTGCCGTGATCAAGGTAGTCCGTAGCATGACGGGTCTTGGTTTGAAAGAGGCGAAGGATCTGGTTGAAGGCGTTCCGAGTCCAGTGAAGGAAGGCGTTTCCAAGGCCGATGCAGAAGAATTGAAGAAGCAACTGGAAGAATCCGGGGCCACGGTAGAAATCAAGTAATTGCTTTCACGAGTGTACGCTAGTTCAATACCTTGCGTGTTGAGCCAAGCCCCGATAGCCGTTCAAGTTTTTCCAGTTTATTCGTCAAGAGGTCAGCATGGGTTATTCATTTACCGAAAAGAAACGTATCCGAAAGAGTTTCAGCAAGCGTACCGACGATTTTGAGTTGCCGTATCTGCTTGAGACTCAATTGGAGTCCTACAGGAAGTACCTGCAAGCTGATACCGAGCCAGAGCAGCGCATTGATCATGGAATTCAGGCTGCCTTCAAATCGGTATTTCCGATAGAAAGCTACAACGGTAGCGTGATGCTTGATTTCGTCAGCTACCGTCTGGAAAAACCACGATTTGACATTCTGGAATGCCAGCAGGGTGGGCATATCTATTCCTGTCCGATGCGTGTGACGTTGAAACTGGTTATCTTCAACAAAACGGGCAGCAGCAAGAAAATCAAAAAAATGATGGACGAGGAGGTATATCTGGGTGATATGCCACTGATGACCGACAACGGTACCTTCATTATCAATGGCACCGAACGGGTCATTGTTTCGCAGCTGCACCGATCACCCGGGGTGATTTTTGATGATGATGGCGGCAAGACACATGCCTCGGGCAAGCTGTTGTTTTCGGCTAGGATTATTCCGTATCGAGGTTCCTGGCTGGATCTCGAGTTTGATCCCAAGGATCTGCTCTTCATGCGTATCGACCGTCGTCGCAAGATGCCGGCCACCATTATCTTGCGGGCTCTCGGTTATACGACGGAAGAGATCCTTTCAATATTTTTCGAAAACAACCGGATTGTACTCAAGGATAGTCTAAAGGAAGAGGAATCCGTGATGATGGATCTGGTGCCGGAACGCTTGCGGGGCCTAAGGCTGGATTTCGATATCGCCAATTCGAAAGGAACGGTACTCGTTGAAGCGGGGCGGCGCATTACCGCTCGACACATCAGGGAAATCTCGAAATCCCGACTGCGTCAGATCAAGGTTCCGCTATCCCACATTCTGGGCAGTGCTCTGGCAAAAGCCATTGTTAGCGGGGAAACCGGAGAAGTGCTGTTCGAAGCCAATGCGGCGGTTACCGAAGAGATGATCGAGAAACTTGAAGAAGAGGGCATCCGGGAATTCGAGACGATTTACACCAATGACATCGATTGCGGCCCCTTTATCTCGGAAACGCTTCGCGTGGATCCGACGAGCAATGCCGAAGAGGCACAGGCTGAAATCTACCGCATGATGCGGCCTGGCGAGCCTCCAACCAAGGAGGCGTTCACTTCGCTGTTTACCAACCTCTTTTTCAATTTGGAAAGGTATGATCTGTCTGCGGTTGGACGCATGAAGCTGAATCGCCGTTTGGGGCGCGATAACGAAGAAGGCCCGCGTACGCTCAACAAGCAGGATATTGTAGATGTCATTCGAAAAATCGTTGCTCTCAAGAACGGCAAGGGCGAGGTTGACGACATAGACAATCTCGGCAATCGAAGAGTTCGCTCGGTCGGTGAACTGGTGGAAAACCAGTTCAGGATCGGGCTGGTGCGTGTCGAACGAGCAGTCAAGGAAAGGTTGAGTCAGGTCGAGAGTGAAGACCTTAAGCCAAGGGACTTGATCAATGCCAAGCCGGTGTCTGCGGTTGTGCGGGAGTTTTTTGGATCGAGCCAGCTTTCGCAGTTCATGGATCAGACCAATCCGCTTTCGGAAGTTACCCACAAGCGAAGGGTCTCGGCACTGGGTCCGGGTGGGTTGGCCCGGGAGCGGGCAGGGTTTGAGGTGCGTGATGTCCATCCCACTCACTATGGCCGAGTGTGTCCGATAGAAACGCCGGAAGGACCGAATATTGGCCTTATCAACTCGATGTCCTGCTTTGCAAAAACCAACGAGTATGGTTTCCTGGAAACTCCGTACAGGCAGGTAGTCAATCGCAAGGTAACCGACAGGATTGAATATCTTTCAGCCATTGACGAGCATAAGTATGTGATTGCCCAGGCCAATGCGTCATTGGACAAGAATGGCCGTTTTGTCGATCAGCTGATCTCCTGCCGGCACAAGAACGAGTACTCGCTGTCCAGCCCTGATCAGGTGGACTATATTGATATTGCACCTCAGCAGATCGTATCTGTGGCTGCATCGCTGGTGCCCTTTCTGGAGCATGATGATGCAAACCGTGCACTCATGGGTGCCAATATGCAGCGTCAGGCAGTACCGGTGCTGAAAAGCGAAAAGCCGCTGGTTGGTACCGGTATGGAGCGGTCAGTGGCGGTTGACTCGGGAGTGACAGCAACTGCTCGGCGTGGTGGGATTGTGGATTTTGTTGATGCCAGCCGAATTGTGGTTCGAGCCAATGATGAAGAACACATTGAAGGCGAACCGGGTATCGACATCTACAACCTGATCAAGTTTCGGCGTTCGAACCAGAACACCAATATCAACCAGAAGCCGTTGGTGGTTGCTGGAGATGCGGTCAGTAAAGGCGATGTGCTGGCAGATGGCCCATCAACCGATCTGGGGGAACTCGCCCTTGGCCGCAATGTGCTGGTTGCATTCATGCCATGGCATGGCTACAACTTTGAGGATTCGATACTGATTTCCGAGCGATTGGTCAAGGACGAGACCTTTACGTCCATCCATATCGAAGAGCTGGTTTGTACAGCTCGAGAAACCAAGCTTGGCGCTGAGGAAATCGGGCGTGACATTCCGAATGTCGGCGATCATGCGCTTTCAAAACTGGATGAATCAGGCATTGTCTACATTGGTGCTGAAGTGCATCCCGGAAATATTCTGGTAGGCAAGATTACGCCAAAAGGAGAGACCCAGCTCTCCCCCGAAGAAAAGCTGTTGCGGGCAATTTTTGGCGAGAAAGCCTCTGATGTCAAGGACACGTCATTGCGTATGCCGTCAGGCATGAAGGGAACTGTCATTGATGTTCAGGTATTCACCCGTGATGGAACGGAGAAGGATGAGCGGGCCAAGTCAAATGACAAGTCGGAAGTTGAAGCCCTGCGCAAGGACCTTGACGACCAGCAACGCATCATGGAAAACGATGCTTATGGCCGAATCACCAGTCTACTGGTTGGTCAAGCCGCTACATCTGGCCCTGGCCTGAAACTGAAAGCCGGCATCCAGATCACCGAGGAGATTCTCGAAGGCATAGAGCGCAAGAAATGGTTCAAGATTTCGGTCAGGGATGAGGACGTCAATAAGTCCGTAGAGAAAATTCGGGCTCAAATGAAATCTCAGAAAAAGGATTTTGAGCGAAGATTTGACGAGAAGCGCGAGAAGATTGAAGCAGGCGATGACTTGGCGCCCACCGTACTCAAGATTGTCAAGATTTTTGTTGCAGTCAAGCGCCACCTGCAGCCTGGCGACAAGATGGCAGGTCGCCATGGAAACAAGGGCGTTATATCCAAGATCGTTCCGGTTGAGGACATGCCATTCATGGCCGATGGCACTGCAGTTGACATTTGTCTGAATCCTCTCGGCGTTCCATCGAGGATGAACGTTGGCCAGGTGCTTGAAACCCATCTTGGCTGGGCGGGCAAGAAGCTTGGAGAGCAGGTTGACAATATGCTCAAGCGCAAAAGAAGGCCGACCAGAACCCAGCTTCGCCGGATGCTTGAAAAAATCTACAACAATGCTGGAAAGAAGGAGTCTCTGGCTGACTTGTCGGAAGGTGAACTGTTTGAGCTGGCCAGAAACCTGGTCAATGGAGTGCCGATGGCAACTCCGGTGTTTGACGGTGCGCAGGAGAGCGAAATCAAGAAAATGCTCAAGCTTGCAGAATTGCCGGAGAGCGGCCAGACCATCCTGTATGATGGCAGAACGGGTGAGCGATTTGACCGTGAAGTTACTTGCGGGTACATGTATATCCTGAAACTCAACCACCTTGTTGATGACAAGATGCACGCTCGTTCGACAGGTCCCTACAGTCTGATCACCCAGCAGCCACTTGGCGGCAAGGCACAATTTGGCGGACAGCGATTTGGTGAAATGGAGGTTTGGGCTCTGGAGGCTTATGGTGCGGCCTACACGCTTCAGGAAATGCTGACGGTAAAATCTGATGATGTATCGGGTCGTTCCTCGATTTATGAAAGCATAGTGCGGGGAGATCATGGAATGGATGCGGGAATGCCGGAGTCCTTTAATGTACTGGTCAAGGAGATTCGGGCATTGGGTTTAAGTCTGGATTTTCGCGAGGAAAGGATAACCTGATTGATCCATTGTTGGTCAATCGCAAACAATGTAGCAGTTTGCAATCTGAAACAGGTCATTCGGGCATTGTCCGGGACGGCTGATGACAGCAAAGAGGCAGTAAATGAAAGATATCTTTAATTTGTTCAAGCAGACGCAAGCCAGCGAGGAATTCGATTCAATTCGAATCGGCATTGCTTCTCCAGAGAAAGTTCGATCATGGTCCTATGGGGAGGTCAAGAAGCCTGAGACAATCAATTACCGAACATTCCGCCCAGAGCGGGATGGCCTGTTTTGTGCCAAGCTGTTCGGTCCAATCAACGATTACGAATGTCTGTGTGGCAAGTACAAGCGCCTCAAACACCGTGGCGTAATTTGCGAGAAATGCGGAGTTGAGGTCACGCTCTCAAAAGTCCGCAGGGAGCGGATGGGTCATATTGAATTAGCCGCTCCATGTGCGCACATCTGGTTTTTAAAGTCGTTGCCATCCAGACTGGGATTGTTGCTGGATATGACGGTTCGGGATATGGAGCGAATTCTGTATTTCGAGGCCTACGTAGTCATTGATCCCGGCCTGTCGAATCTTCAGCGCGGCCAGCTCTTGAATGAAGAGAGCTATCACGAAGCCATCACCAATTTTGGGATTGAGGCCTTTTTGCATTCGCAAAACAATCCAAGCTGGATGATTATGGACGTCTTGCCGGTTCTGCCTCCCGATCTAAGGCCTCTGGTTCCGCTGGAGGGAGGACGGTTTGCCACTTCCGACCTGAATGACCTGTATCGAAGGGTGATCAATCGCAATAATCGGTTAAAGCGCTTGCTGGACCTGAACGCACCGGATCTGATTGTGCGCAATGAAAAGCGCATGCTCCAGGAAGCGGTCGATGCGATGCTGGACAATGGTCGTCGTGGCAAAGCCATTACCGGACCGAACAAGCGCCAGCTAAAATCGATCTCCGACATGATCAAGGGTAAGCAGGGGCGTTTTCGCCAGAACCTGCTTGGAAAACGTGTGGACTATTCGGGTCGTTCAGTGATTGTGGTTGGGCCGACGCTCAAACTGCATCAGTGCGGCCTCCCCAAAAAGATGGCATTGGAGCTGTTCAAGCCATTCATCTTCAGCAAACTGGAAGGCCGCGGACTGACTTCAAATATCAAGCAGTCCAAGAAGATGGTTGAGAACGAAAGTCCGGAAATCTGGGATATTCTTGAAGAAGTGATTCGCGAACATCCGGTTCTTCTCAATCGTGCTCCGACCTTGCACAGACTGGGTATTCAGGCTTTTGAACCAATTCTGATCGAGGGCAAGGCGATTCAGCTGCATCCACTGGTTTGCGCTCCCTACAACGCGGACTTCGATGGCGACCAGATGGCGGTGCATGTACCGCTCTCGATTGAAGCACAGCTTGAAGCCAGAAGCTTGATGATGTCCACCAATAACATTCTCTCGCCGGCCAATGGCGAGCCGATCATTGTGCCGTCGCAGGATATTGTGCTGGGTCTTTATTACATGACCCGGGAGGATATTCAGGCAAAAGGCACTGGCAGTTTTTTTGCGGATGTCAATGAGGTACGTCGTGCTTTTGAAACAGGCCAGGCCCACCTGCATGCCAGAATCAAGGTAAGACTGCCGGTATATGATGAAGAAGGTCTGGACACCGGAAAATTGAACCTGGTGGAAACTACCGTTGGTCGGGCCATGCTTTCCGAAATATTGCCACGCCGATTGAGTTTCGAGTTGATTGACAAACCGATGAAGAAAAAAACCATTTCCGATTTGGTCAATACCTCATATCGGCAAGCGGGTTTGAAAGAGACGGTTATTTTTGCCGATCAGCTGATGTACGAGGGCTTCAGGATGGCGGCCTACTCAGGCATTTCGATTGGTGTTGACGACATGGTTATTCCCGGCAGCAAGGCGGGGATTCTGGACCATGCAGTCGCTGAAGTAGTTGAAATCAAGCAGCAGTATGATGATGGACTGCTGACGGATGGAGAACGTTACAACAAGGTGGTTGATATCTGGACCCGTACCAGCGAGCAGGTCGGAAACTCCATGATGCAGGAGATTGGCATTGATCGGGTCACCCGCCATGATGGCGAGAAAGTCGAGCAGGATTCCTTTAATTCCATCTACATGATGGCAGATTCCGGGGCTCGGGGATCGCAGGCCCAGATTCGTCAGTTGGCGGGTATGCGTGGACTGATGGCCAAGCCTGATGGATCCATTATGGAAACCCCGATCACGGCAAATTTTCGGGAAGGATTGAATGTATTCCAGTATTTCATCTCTACCCACGGCGCCCGTAAAGGCCTGGCGGATACCGCATTAAAGACTGCGAATTCAGGTTATCTGACTCGACGGCTGGTTGATGTATGCCAGGACCTGGTGATTGTCGAGCATGACTGCGGCACCTCAAACGGCTTGTTGCGCGAGGCACAGGTTCAGGGCGGTGATGTGGTCGTGCCCTTGGCTGATCGAATACTCGGACGCCTGCCGACGGAAGACTTGATTGATCCAGAAACCGGTGAAGTACTGGTTTCCAGAGACGAAATGATTGACGAGAATGCAATTCGACGCATTGAAGATGCCAACCTGCATGAAGTGAGAGTCCGTTCCGCGGTGACTTGTGAAACGCGTTACGGTGTCTGTGCGAAATGTTATGGCCGGGATCTGGGTCGTGGACATATCATCAATGTCGGAGAAGCTGTTGGCGTGATAGCGGCGCAATCGATAGGCGAACCGGGCACGCAGCTTACCATGAGAACCTTCCATATTGGCGGTGCCGCATCGGGTTCCTCAGTGGTTAGCAACATTATCCTGAAGAACAAGGGAAAAATTCATCTGAAAGGTGAAAAGCTTGTCGAGAACACGGACGGCAATCAAGTTGTGGTCATTCGTTCTGCAGAATTGATTGTTCAGGACAATCTTGGGCGGGATTTGGAACGTCATAAATTGCCGTATGGAGCAGTGTTGAGCGTGAACGAAGGGTCTCAGGTCAATGCTGGAGAGATTGTTGCCACCTGGGATCCGCATACTCATCCAATAGTATCTGAGGTCGACGGAAGGGTTGTATTCACAGGACTTGAAGAAGATGTCACGGTTACCAAACAGACCGATGACCTGACGGGCAAGAGTACTTATGTGGTCATTGACCCGCAGCGTCGACGCGGCAGTGCTGTGGACATCAAGCCAATCATTTCCCTGGTAGACGATGACCATCGATCGATCAAGATACCGGGTACAGACGTAGATGCAAGCTATCACCTGCCTTCCGACTCGATTGTCATGGTTGGGGATGGGCAGCAAATCCATAAAGGTGATGTGATTGCGAGGATTCCACAGGAATCTTCCAAGACTCAGGACATTACCGGAGGCTTGCCGCGTGTAGCCGAGTTGTTTGAAGCGCGCAAACCCAAAGAGCCGGCGATTATGGCTAGTCGTGATGGCGTTATTTCATTTGGCAAGGAAACCAAAAGCAAGTACAGGCTGCTGATTTCCGGAGAAGATGAAGTTGATTCCATGCTGATTCCGAAAACACGGAGAATTGAAGTGTTTGAAGGAGAGACGGTGAAAAAGGGGGATGTCGTTGTGGAAGGCCCGCCTCTTGCCAGTGACATTCTGGAACATCGCGGGATAGCGGCCTTGACGGATTACATCGTGAACGAAGTACAGGATGTCTATCAACTGCAGGGGGTTACTATCAATGATAAGCACATTGAAGTGATTGTCAGGCAGATGCTGAGAAAAGTCCGCATCATTGATCCTGGTGACAGCAAGTATTTGCGTGATGAGCAGGTTGAGAGGTCGGCAATTTTGCAGCTGAACGAGCAGCTGGAAGAGAAAGGAGAGCAGCCGGCAACCTTTGCGCCAGAGCTGTTGGGAATTACCAAGGCTTCCTTGACCACCGAGTCATTCATATCTGCGGCATCGTTCCAGGAAACAACCCGGGTACTTACCAATGCTTCAATCAATGGCAAGGTCGATAATTTGCGTGGTCTCAAGGAAAATGTGATTGTGGGTCGTCTGATCCCTGCAGGAACCGGAATGGAGCATCACGAAGCGAGAAAACGTGCAAAATTGAGTGGACTGGATGCCGAAGATGAGTTTTCACAGCTGTTTCCGGAAATGAATACTCCTGAAGATGCCGCTAAAGCTGACCTTTTGCCGTTGCAGGATGCGGGTTCAACCGAACCGAGTGGAATCGATGTCATTCTCACCGACTCCTGAATTGACTTGATGGCTAAATCACTGTTTTTCGGTTGTGATGGGCCTGGAAATCCCCTGTAAACGGGATTTAGGACAGCAGTTTCGAGATGATTCCTGGTAGCCAGAACAAAGTGTATGCTGAGTCCTGCATGCATTTGACCTTCTTCCTGATCCATGCAGTCCTCCGTTCTGTGCAACAAGCGGAAAATGAAGAGGCTCCGGCAGGAGGCAGGGCAAAAATCAAAACACTGTGCCCATCTTCTCATTGATTCGGTAATGACCGTATCCCATATGTTGGGATAGAAAAGAAGGACAGGGTGTTCCCACACTTTTACTAATGCGCCGAAGGTTGAAAATAGAGTTATAACTCAAAGGCTTGAGTTAATCCCGAACATCATAACGGATAGCTTCGAACCTATCCGGTTCATTCACCGTAACAGCATGGACAGGAGATCGCATTGGGGTTTGAGCGGCCATGCCCGATGCTATCCGGGCCGGGTTTGATGAACAGGCGATCAGCGGTCATGATGCTGGAAGAAGGCTAGCCCGCATGGAGCACTAGGCGAACCTTGTGGTGAACTCGATTGATTCAACCTTTGCCAGCTCCGGGACAGGAGCCTAGCCGCCGGCAAGCCCGTGAAAATAACAGACGGGCGGCTTCATGGAGTCTGGGGAGGGAGGTGTCCATGTAATGCGTGCGTGAACCTTGGCTAATGCCAGAGACAAGCTTAAATCACATAAACAGCACATGTTACTTCGTCTTCGCAATGAACGACTCTTTGTGTATTGTGGTATGTGACGTTGAGCAAAATTCACGGAAAGCCGGTCCAGTCAAATCACCGCATGCAAATTCCCGGAAAGCCCGCGCCCGAAAAGATTCGCAAGCTCTGCATTTGAAAAAAGGTTTCTGAACAGGTAAGGGTATTCTGCTGAATCGTTGATTTCATCAAAATCAGGTGCTTCTGATTCGACCTTGCGCCGGGTTCTCGGTGACGGTCGATTTGCTGGAATTCAGGTCGTCTCGCTTTCTTCCGCTTGTCCTTCTCTCCGATTTTAAAATGAATTGGTCAGTCTAATTGGGATAAAACCTCAAAAAAACGCAATGAGCCATTGACAAGGATCGAGTGTGCGCATAAAATCAGCGCCTCAAATTTTCGGGAGCTGATGATGCCGGTCAAGGCCGTGTAAATCGTGGTCGAGAGCTTGCATCATGCACCGAATCCATTTAGTTCGGATGAGAAACAGAGTATGCCGACGTTAAACCAATTGGTCAGATCGCCGCGGCGGCGTCAAGTCAAAAAGACGAATGTGCCGGCCTTGCAGTCTTGTCCGCAGAAACGGGGGGTGTGTACCCGTGTTTATACGACTACACCCAAAAAGCCGAACTCTGCGCTCAGGAAAGTTGCTCGTGTCCGCCTGACCAATGGGTATGAGGTCACAACATATATTGGTGGTGAAGGACATAATCTGCAGGAGCACTCTGTTATTTTGTTACGAGGTGGAAGGGTAAAGGACTTGCCGGGCGTTCGGTACCACACAGTTCGTGGGGCATTGGATACCTCAGGTGTTTCCGATCGGCGGCAGGGACGCTCGAAGTATGGAGCAAAGAAACCCAAATCCTGATTTGGACCACATGTTTGCAGACGATTCGGGGCTTGCTTGAATCGTGTTTGCAGGCTGCATCTGGACGGCTGAGAAACAAGGTCCTGATTTGAAGTGAATGCCCTGAATTGGGCCAATGGTATAAGCCAAGCGGTTACTGAGATTGACTTGCAGGCGAGTCGTTGTGATTGTTCGTTCGGTTTGCCGCAAATGAATGAATAAACGGAAAGATAATTATCGGTATTTGAGATGCCAAGACGTAGAGAAGTTCCAACGCGCAGGGTACTGCCTGACCCGAAGTACAAGAATGTGACAGTCGCGAAGTTCATCAACATCATGATGCATGATGGCAAGAAGTCTGTGGCTGAACGAATCATGTATGGTGCATTGGACATCATTCGAAAAAAGGGCAATGAAGATCCGGTTGAGGTCTTTAATGCAGCATTGGAGAATGTGAGCCCAACCGTTGAGGTAAAGAGCCGGCGTGTTGGAGGCGCGACTTATCAAATACCCGTTGAGGTTCGTCCTAGCCGCCAGATGGCTTTGGCCATGCGTTGGTTGGTGACTGCGGCCAGACAGCGGAATGAACAGTCCATGACTATCCGCCTGGCCGGGGAATTACTGGATGCCGCGGAAGAGCGGGGCAATGCAGTAAAGAGGCGGGTTGATACACACAAAATGGCTGAAGCAAACAAGGCCTTTTCCCATTATCGGTTTTAATTCGCCCTCAAAGCCAAAATGTCACAACCAAGCACACCACTGGATCGTTACCGCAATATCGGCATTATGGCTCATATTGATGCGGGCAAGACCACGACCACCGAGCGTGTGCTGTTCTATACCGGAATCTCGCACAAGATCGGGGAGGTGCATGATGGCAATGCGGTGATGGACTGGATGGAGCAGGAGCAGGAACGTGGCATCACGATCACTTCTGCAGCGACTACATGTTTCTGGTCGGGTATGGATGGAAACTGCGAGCAGCATCGAATCAATATTATCGATACACCAGGCCATGTCGATTTCACGATTGAAGTTGAGCGGTCATTACGGGTTCTGGATGGAGCGATCGCGGTGTTCTGTGCCGTAGGAGGAGTGGAGCCTCAATCCGAGACCGTTTGGCGCCAGGCGGACAAATACCGAGTGCCCAGATTGGCTTTTGTCAATAAGATGGATCGGACCGGTGCCGATCTTTACCGAGTTCTCGATCAAATCAAGAACCGCTTGAAGGGGCGTCCGGTATTGATGCAGGTGAACATCGGCTCGGAAGATGGTTTCGAGGGTGTGATTGACCTGGTCAAGATGAAGGCAATCTACTGGAAACCCGAGAATATGGGCATTGAGTTCGAGTATGCCGAAATTCCGGAATCCCTGGTTGCCGGGTGTCAGGAAGCACGGAATCGGCTACTGGAATGTGCGGCAGAAGGCAACGATGATCTTATGGAAAAATACCTGGATACCGGAGATTTAGGTGAATCAGAGATTCGTGCCGGTTTGCGCGAGTTGACCCTGCGCAATGAGGCAATCCCGGTATTTTGCGGTTCGGCTTTTCGAAACAAGGGCGTACAGGCCCTGCTTGACGGAATTATCGACTATCTGCCCAATCCACTCGATGTCCCAGCCATTGAAGGCCTGGGTGTTGGCGGAGATTCCAAAGTTGTTCGCAAGGCAGACGATAGGGAGCCTTTCTCGGCACTGGCATTCAAGTTGATGTCTGATCCTTTTTTCGGTCAGCTAGTCTACATGCGTATATATTCGGGAACCTTGAAAACCGGTTCCATGGTGTTCAATCCCTTGAAAGGAAAGAAGGAACGTATTGGTCGTATTTTGCAGATGCATTCTAATGACAGACAGGATGTTGACACAGTATCCACAGGTGACATTGTGGCGACAGTTGGCCTAAAAAGTGTGACCACCGGCGATACTTTGTGTGATCCAGCTCATCCGGTTGTTCTGGAACAAATCGATTTCCCTGAGCCCGTGATCTCGCAAGCCGTAGAACCTCGCACACGCAACGATCAGGAGAAATTGGGCGTGGCACTGGTTAAACTGGCCAAGGAAGACCCCTCATTCCGGGTTCGTTCCGATGAAGAATCCGGTCAGACGATTATTTCGGGTATGGGTGAATTGCATCTTGATATCATCGTCGATCGATTGAAAAGGGAGTTTAATATCGATGCAAACATTGGCCGCCCCCAAGTGGCATACCGGGAAACCGTTAATAAATCCGTCGAGCAGGAATATAAGCATGTCAAGCAGACCGGGGGGCGTGGTCAGTATGGTCATGTCTGTATTCGTCTGGAACCGGGCAAGCCAGGATCCGGTTATGAATTCATTGATGAGATTAAGGGTGGAGTTATCCCGAAGGAATACATCCCTTCGGTCGACAAAGGCATCAAGGCGAGCATGCAGGCTGGAGTCGTGGCCGGGTATCCGGTGATTGATGTCAAGGTAACTTTGTACTTCGGGTCATACCATGATGTTGATTCCTCCGAGCATGCTTTCAAGGCGGCAGCTTCAATGGCTTTCCGCGAGGCATCGCGCAAAGCGGACCCCCGGTTGCTGGAGCCTATCATGTCTGTCGAAGTGGTAACCCCTGAAGAATACATGGGCAATGTCAATGGCGACTTGAGTTCGCGCCGTGGACTGATTCTGGAGCTGGAGGATTCTCCCGGCGGCAAGACAATTCGTGGAGAAGTCCCGCTATCCGAGTTATTCGGCTATGCAACCGCACTCAGGTCAGCGACACAGGGCCGGGCCAGCTATTCCATGGAATTCAAAAGATATACAGAGGTCCCTGAGAGTGTTGCCTGCACGATCAGGAATGCAGCATAGATAAAGGCATAAACCAACATTCGATCGTTTCCCGGGAGAGACAATTTAACCATGGCGAAAGAGAAGTTTGAGCGGACCAAGCCGCATGTGAATGTGGGCACGATTGGTCATGTGGATCATGGCAAGACGACCCTGACGGCGGCGA
>JAPYNK010000164.1 GCA_028285825.1 Arenicellales bacterium
CGGCAATCCGGCAATCGTTGGGAATACCACGACATGTCAGGCAGACGGGTCGGAGTCATGGCAAGGACTTTCACAATGCCCGAAGGCTATCGGATCGCCGCCGCGTCCGTGTATGCGGTGATCGTCTGGAAACAGGTCCCCGACTCGAACGATTATCCGGGAGTCATGCGGGATCGGTGGGAGGTGGTGGTTCCCGAAATCATCTATGAACCCGTTTCCTAACACCCATTTCCCCTTCGGTCTCCATGCCGGTTCCTCTATTCCTGCAGATATAATTTCATCCCATGGATTTGCTGAAATTCCGGAAAGTTGTGCAGTGCAGCGGTCAGCTGCCCTGACCTAAACACCCAGAACCCAGTCCATGCGGTCTACCTCACCTCCAGACCCGGCCGGCTACACTTTAGCTCGCACTTGTTCTACAAACGGAAACTGTTAATGTTCTCTGACGATTCCCAATCTGTGTTAATGTCCGCATGGAATTTCATTTTTCGGGCAGGTACTTCTTCTGTTCAGGAAGTCCTTCGCGGAATACCAGCCACACCGGCTGGCGTATCACTTCGCCGTTTTCGGACAGGCGCACGGTCATCGCAGGTCCGGTATATTCAATTGCCGGATCATTTCTGAGGGCATTCAATCGCGGTGCAAGCAAGTAGCTCTGTAGTCCCAGCGCATAAATCCGGTCGAGTCCGGTGTTTCGGTAAGGCGCGAGATTCTCGGCAAGAGAATCGCCATGCACAGTGTCTTCATTTTCAGTCGCCGCCGATTCAATGCCGTCAAGGTCCGCGTCGGCTGAGTCATCGGTGGTATCCGTCGCAGTATCCGCAACCTCCAGGTCGACAGGCCCGGTTTCCGGTTGCCGATAGAGCTCCGACTGCTCGCTTTCTCCACGAGACGGATCCATAGGAAATTCTTCATTACTGGATGTTTCAGTCAATTCCTGCTCGGCCTTCATCCGCCGGTATAGCTCCACACCTTGAAGCATCCAGCGCATGTCCGGGAAAATGACCTCATTCAGGTCGCCATCGAGCTCCGGGCTTGGAATTCCCGAATACACATAAGAAGTGGCATATACCGGCAAGTTGTGTGCCTGGAAAAACCGGAGTTGCGGAACCACGATCCGGGCCTGTGCGGAATTGGCCGCCAGAAAGATGAAGTCCATGTCTTCGTTGCGCCTTGGGGTGAATTTAAGACGATAATCGAGATATGCTTCAAGATCCTTGCGTCGCTGAATACTCTTGTCGATGCCAAGAAAATTCTGGATAGCGGATGAGTGGTCAACCTGGTCATCATGGAAAGCCTCGTTCTTGACCGCAACCCCTCCGATTGACTCCCAATGCCTGATAAAGGCATTGGCAACGCGATCCCCCCATTGGCTGGCGGCCTTGAACACGGTGGCTTGTCGATGCCCGTCATCCCAGGCTTTTTGGGCAACCAGTTTCGCTTCTTCTTCTGGCGACAAACTGAATGCAAACAGCCGAGGCAGACTGGTCTCATCAGGAATGTCGGTAATCATAAGGGCATCAATTTCCCCGGTGAATCCCTGCAAAAGGACATTGGAGACTTCACGCCCAAGTGGACCGATAATCAGATCGGCACCATCATCAATGGCTGCCCGATAGTAGATGCGGCTGAGCGAAGATGAATTGCCGATATCATACAAGACAATATCCGGCTGAGAGTTCGAGTGATAACGGGAAGCCGCGTCCATGAAGCCGTCGTAGAACGCCTGAGCGGCTGAACCAAAATCCGAAGTCAGCGGGAGCAACAGGGCAATTCTTTGATATTCCGTTTGAACGTAAGGTTCCTGAGTGATTGCCAGCACTTCCAGGTTAGCCGGGTGGTCGGGATAGAATTTTCGCCAATCCATAAAATCTGAACTCAGGAGTTCCGGGCTGCCAAAATCGAGCGTCTCAGCCAGAGAAATCCATCCTGCCGTGTTGACATGGATCGACTGGCTGGCGAGAAGCGATCGATCAAGCGGATTCATGGCTCGAATTTTTTCGATAATTTGTGGTTGCCAGGCGATCCTTTCTTCATCCCCGGACAAATCATGAAGTTCGATGATTATTGCGGCAGCATCAAGATTTTGTCCATTCGCCTCGTAGGCTTTGGCGAGTGTTTCGAGATACTCAAGCCGGATAGGCTGATTCAACGCCTGCCCAAGATGCATCAGCTTTAGCTGCTTCAATGCACTCCCGGCATCTCCCTGTGCGAGCAGAATGCGCCCGCGCAGAATTTCAACTTTTGCCTGATCGTCAGGCGATACAGGGTCCATGGCTAATGCTTCAAGCATGGCGACTGCGGGCTCAATCTGGTTCTGGTTGAGAAATTCCTCGACCGCCCTGATTTGCAATCCCAGAGCCCGCTCGGGGGGCAGGGATCTGGCTTGATCGACAAGCTTCCATGGATCATCCAGTGCTATCACCTGTTCTTCGTTCTGGAGACCAAAAGTGATTACTGGGCGCTTCTCGGGCTCGGGCGCTTCCTCGAGAGGCTCATCAACTTCAATGGATTCGATGTCTGGCTGTTCAATCGCCTCAGATACTTCAATCTCCGGGAGCGGCGGTGATTCCGGCGCCGGTTCTATCGGTGCCTGTACGCAACTGGCAAGGGCCAGGGCAAGGGCCAGGGCCGGCAGGGCGGCACGGGAATTTGCGGGCACCCTGAAAAGAATGGACAACGATTTCATTAAGCCTTGACGATCATCTAACTTGCCCTCGGATTATATACTTCAGGCGCGGGTCCCGGATTTTCAAAAGAGCAGTCGATACCCTGTTTAGAACAGAGAGGCACTCAATTCTGACAAGGCCTTCAGCATGTCAGGATCATCGGTCAGCGTTTCACAGACTGCCCCGCGACATGCTGCGGATGGCGAAACACCAGAGACGATCAATTTTGCGGCATGCACCAGAAGGCGGGTACTTGCTCCCTCTTCCAGTCCACTGCCTTTAAGATTGCGTGTCATCATGGCAAATTTAACGAGCTGTTTTGCCATGTCCTTTTCTAGCCCGGATTCCTTGACCACGATCCCGGCTTCAATTTCGGCATCCGGGTAATCGAATTCAATCGACACGAAACGCTGGCGTGTACTTTGCTTGAGATCCTTGAGCACGCTCTGGTAACCGGGGTTGTAGGAGACTGCAAGGCAGAATTCCGGTGGCGCAGTCAACAGCTCTCCGGTTTTGTCAATCGGCAGCACACGCCGATCGTCCGCCAGAGGATGAATAACTACGGTGGTGTCTTTGCGAGCCTCGACTATTTCATCGAGATAGCAAATGCCGCCGGTGCGGACAGCACGAGCCAGAGGACCGTCCGACCAGCGAGTTTCTCCGCCAACGATCAGAAAACGCCCGACAAGATCGGCTGCGGTCAAATCGTCATGGCAGGAAACCGTTATCAGTGGCCGCCCCAGCCGCCAGGCCATATATTCCATAAATCGGGTCTTACCACAGCCCGTTGGTCCTTTCAGGAGGACCGGTATGCGGTTACTGTAGGAGGCTTCAAACAACTCGATCTCATTGTCGAGTTCGGCATAGTAGGGTTCGCTCTTGATCCTGTACTCCTGTATTTCCCGTTCATCGTTCATCTTCTTTCGGCATCCAGTCAAATGTTAACGGCAGGGCTGCGCATGGCCATTCAGGGAGGGCGTGGCTGAAAGCCATGAACCGGCTTGTTCGCGTCAAAGTCTTGCCTAAACAGTCCGGTTATTCCTGTTTTGATTGATTGTCATAAAATTCAAGAGTCTCCATTATATAATCTACGGTCTGTTAAGACCATCGTAGCTGCGTGAGCGGATCGAAAGATATGAATACATTTGTTAAGCGATCTCTGTTTTGTTTGTGGATTGTCATGGCATTTTCACCTGCTCTCAAGGCCGCCGAAAAGAACGGCAGCCTGCCGATTGAGGAGTTGCAGATGTTTGCCGAGGTTTTCGGCAAGATCAAGGCCGATTATGTGGAGGAAATTGACGACAAGGATTTGCTCACACATGCAATTAATGGCATGTTGGCAGGTTTGGATGCACACTCGGCCTTTCTTGAACCCTCGGGGTTCAAGAAAATGCAGACCGATACCGATGGCCAGTTTGGCGGTCTTGGCATTGAGGTTACCAAGGAGGACGGATTGATCAAGGTTGTGGCACCGATTGACGGCACCCCCGCAGATGAGGCCGGATTACAGTCGGGTGACCTTATTGTTGAAATTGACGGTGCTTCCGTTTTGGAGATGCCGCTCAGTGAAGCATTGAGCAAGATGCGGGGAGAGCCCGGCACGGAAATCGAGTTGACCATTCAACGCGAGGGTCTGCCTGACCTGTTTCAGGTCGAATTGGTTAGGTCCGTGATTCAAATCCAGAGCGTGCGTAGTGAATTGCTTGAGCCCGGGCTGGGTTATTTGCGATTGTCGAGCTTCCAAAGTGGGACCGCGCAGCACATGAGGGTGCAGATCAAGGCACTGGTTGATGACAATGACGGAAGTCTGGATGGACTGGTCCTTGACCTGAGGAACAATCCCGGAGGCATCCTGTCGAGTGCCGTTGAAATCAGTGACATGTTTCTCGATGGTGGTGATATTGTCTCCATCAAGGGACGCATCGCATCATCCAACAAGACCTATTCGGCAAAGCCCGGCGATATTCTTGATGCCAAACCAGTGGTGATTCTGGTCAATGGCGGATCGGCTTCGGCTTCGGAAATTGTTGCCGGAGCACTACAGGATCACAAACGGGCGGTGATTATCGGAACCAATACGTTTGGCAAGGGCTCTGTTCAGTCGATCATACCCATCAACTATGGAAGGGCATTGAAGTTGACCACCTCGCTTTATTTCACGCCCGATGACAGGGTGATTCAGAAGAAGGGTATTGCACCGGATATCACGGCACAGCTGTCTGTACTCAACGACTATGGCTACGGGGAAGATTTTGAAATGGCCATTGATGGAACAGAATCTGGAGAGGAGCCTGAACAGCCAGAGTCGACGCTTGCACAGAGACTGGATCAGGATAATCAACTGCTGCAAGCAGTCAACCTTCTGCGGGGCATGAGGATTATTGGATCGGTCGCGGAGCCCAAGCAGAGTTGACGGAATTTATGCCCTGTGCATTGCCCAGCTTTTTTGAAGACAGGCTAGCGTTTTTCGCCTGCCTTCCTGCGAGCCTTGGCAAACCTGCCGATTTTGTTCTCCAGATATCGATAGGCCCGCTTAGCCCAGGGAAAGTCAATCGATAGAATGACCAGACCCAGGGGAAACATCCAGAACCCGAGAATTGGAAACATGCCCAATATCCCGCCAATCAGAAAGGCGATTCCAATGGCAATTCTGAATACGGCAGGAAACGACTGAATCCGTTCATGAATTCTTGCAATACTGGTGTTTTTATCCATTTCACGTCTTTTGCTAGGGGTGTATGTAGACAAACGGGATGACACAGTTGATATGACATTGGCGGCAGCATGGGCAACAAAGCTTTAGCCTTCACCAAGATGCAGTCCCTGGGCAATGATTTCGTCCTGATCAATGGTGTGCAACAGCATATCAGAATGTCGGAAAAATTTGCCAGGAGAATCGCTGACCGTCACTACGGTATCGGATGCGACCAGATCATTGTCGCAGAGCCCGGACGGCAGCCGAGAACATTCAAGATGGCTGTATTCAACGCAGATGGCAGTGAAGTTGGCCAGTGCGGAAACGGAGTACGATGCTTTGCGGTTTTCCTTAGGGAGCAGGGGCTGTTTCAGGGGTCGAGCATTTCGGTTGAAACAATCACCACCAGTATGGATATCACGATCAATTCGAATCAAACGGTATCTGCCAGTATGGGCTTGCCCGAATTTCATCCGAAAAAGATACCTTTTTGCATTGATGCTGAGAGGCTGAAATACGCTCTTCTGATTGAGGGGCGGGAGATTGAGTTCGCAGCTATGTCGATTGGAAATCCACATTGTGTGGTTAATGTTCCGGACTGCAAGCAGGCGAATGTCGGGTGGCTGGGTCCACGCATGGAGATTCATCCGGCTTTCCCGGAAAGGATGAATGTCGGGTTCAGGCAGATTATTTCCCGAACTGAAATCAATTTACGGGTTCACGAGCGAGGGGTTGGAGAGACGCTTGGCTGTGGAAGCGGGGCCTGTGCTGCGGTTGCATGCGGGATCAGGGATAACACACTCGCACGCCAGGTTACCGTGAACTTGCCTGGTGGAAGCGTAATCGTGGATTGGGTGTCGGATAGGGATCCGGTAAGGCTAACCGGCGCGGTCGAGACGGTTTTTCAAGGCCAAATCGGGTTGCCGGATGACGTCTGACTAGCCGAAGACCATGATCTTTCATCTGTATACAGTTGAAACGATCTTGAGCCATGGCCGTCCGGACATGGGACTCTCCATTAAGGCGGCGCGGCATTTGCTTGAGTTCAAGGTGGCTATTGATGAGTCCGGGGCTGAAGAGGGTGTCGTCAGTGCGATTGAACCGATTCGGGAACGCAGCTATGCAGGAGGTAGCAGGATCGTGGAGACCCGGTTAGCCGGATCGAAATGGCGTTTTGCCGGAAAGAGGGGCCCCGGAGCTATGTCGATAGGCTTTGAAACTTCGACTGAATCCCGATCATGAGCTCGTACAATGGTGGGTCGGCCATATTGCGGATTCACCAATTCAGGCAGAAAGCCCCACGCACTGCTTTTGATCACGACCATGTCGTCACCCCATTCATAACAGTACTGATATTGTATTGCCATGCATGCAGAAAGCCGTATAATTTTTGAAAAGTCCTGGAATGCAGGCGAAAGTCGGCAGCAAGGACTGATTTGCGGGGAGGACAGAGGTTTTTGGGCTGCTGTATAGATGTTCAGTTGGTATAATCTGCAGCAAGAGACTGCCGATGTGAAATATCCCAACCTTTAACTGGCGCAAAATCCTCGTACGCAACAATATGGAAAAGGGTTCAGTAAACAGATCAAATTCAGAACTTGATCCGCAAGATGTTTATGATTTTCTCGAACAGAATCCGGGTTTCATTGCCAGGAACTGGGCCCTGTTTGCAGATTTTGCACCGTCTGGCGGAGAGC
Source organism: Arenicellales bacterium (assembly GCA_028285825.1). Lineage (GTDB taxonomy): Bacteria > Pseudomonadota > Gammaproteobacteria > Arenicellales > Poriferihabitantaceae > Poriferihabitans > Poriferihabitans thioversatilis. Next base: position 7,062 of record JAPYNK010000164.1, read on the forward strand.
AGGGAAACATTTTTCTGAGGAAGCAGATACAAACATTAAGCGAGCGACAGGAGGAACAGGACAAGACTATGCAATATGTCCTGGATGTCACAAGAAATCTCGAGCAGATGCAGGATATCCTGGCTGGATTCAGCAATACGCTGCTGGATCAAGGTTTCCCGAGCAGTGACCCTGTCGATTTTGTGGAAAACCTGTTAGTCGAAGAATTCGACATAGAGCGCGTGGTGGTTTTCGAGGAATCGGTCAACGATGTTCTGAAACCGGATTTCTACGATGAAATTCGGCAAAGGGTTGCTCACCGGAGCAGTATCTGTGATGACCGGGTTTCACAGTCTTTGATCGAACAGATTTTCGGTGAAGATGAGCAGTCAGTCAGGTCCTGTGCTTTTGTGCCAATTCTTCATGATCATGCCATTACCGGGGTAGTCGTGTTTGGCTCAGTGGATGCCAAGCGGTTTCATCCGGGACTTGGCGTTCTGTATCTGGATCGAATCGGCAGTCTGATTGGCAGTTATTTAAACGGAAAATACCAGGCGGTTGAGCGAACTCGCTGACAGTATTGAGCGGTTTGTCGATGCCGCCAGCAGGGCTGGCAGGTATTCCGAACATTCCATAAAGGCATTCCGTCAGGATTTGACTGCCTTGGAACGGTTCCTGAGCGAGCGGGCAGGCGTTTGTGACTGGGCTGAGGTAGACAACTCAACAGCCAGGGCATTTCCATCTCGATTGTTTCAGGGTGGGCATTCACCCAAGTCAATCGGGCGTATGCTTTCATCCTGTCGGAAATTCTTCAATTTCCTGGTCAATGAGAATACGGTCAAGTCGAATCCATTCATTGGGATCAGCGCTCCAAAAGCGGCACAGAAGCTGCCAAATACACTAAGTGTTGACGACTTGAATGCCCTGCTTGACGAGGATGTCAATGTGGATTCATCACCGGGTATCGTTCGTGACCGGGCGATTATTGAGTTGTTTTATTCTTCAGGCTTGAGGCTTTCAGAGCTGGCTTCACTGGATATTGATACCATTGACTTCGCTGAAAATCAGGTCAAGGTAATGGGTAAAGGCAGCAAGGAGAGGATTGTTCCGGTTGGGTCCATGGCCTGCGTTGCAGTCAAGGACTGGCTCGACCGCCGAGACGAATACGCCAAGCAGGAAGAGAGGGCATTATTTGTCAGTTTTCGGGGAGGAAGGCTGAGTGCACGGGGTATTCAGTTTCGGTTGACTGAATGGGCGAGACGGAAGGGATTTAGCCAGCATGTCCATCCCCATGCTTTGCGTCATTCCTTTGCGAGTCATTTGCTTGAGTCAAGCGGAGACTTGCGAGCAGTCCAGGAAATGCTGGGTCATTCCGATATTTCAACAACTCAAATCTATACTCATCTGGACTTTCAGCATTTGGCGAACGTATTTGACCGAGCACATCCAAGAGCAAAGAGAGAAGCGGTGGATTTGGAGTAAACGGATTATGGGGAATGTCTTCAGAATGACCTGTGTGCAAGGGTGCCAATGACTCGCCTGTACATTGCGGGTGAGCAGTTTGTGCCAGTATTCGCCGAGGACATCTTCTCGGAACCCCGCTTTGCAGGAGCTGTACTGGCAGTTTGATCTTGAATGCCCGGACGGATCGGCAGGATCCTCGGATATGGGGCAACACGCCCATACTCATGAGCGGCAGCCCCCTTTTCCTGTTTTTTCAGGCAGAGGCGATCGATGCTGGAAACACATGACAATGTCTGCGAAGACGATAAAGATCAGTTCTAGCCAGTTCTGGAACTGATCGAAGCTCCGTCTTCCCGGAATCTGTCTTGATTGGCCCGACTTTCGCAACGGGGGACGTTATGAACAGTCAAGATATTGATTTTATTCGATAGCACTCCCATAGGTTGGCACTTCGACGACCTGTTTTCGACCAAGGGTAGTGGGCATCAGATCCGGAGTCGTGGCCGCGGATGATCCGGCAGTTTCAGGTCAAGCGGATGTAGCAGAAGCGGATGATCCTTGCTGGGTTGTGTATGGCGGGGCATGAACAGACATCGTCCGTCCGAGGTTGGCGGGTGGACATCCGCCAGCTGCATGGTGTCGAATTTCTCGAGGATCTTCCGGGGGATGAGCCCGGAGGCATGGGGTTTTACCAGACTCTTCAGGGTGACGTGAAGGCAGTGGACGATGAAGGAAAGCAGGATGTGTGCCTCAATCCGGTGTTCCTTCTGGCGATGGATCGGACGGACCGAGAGACTGTGCTTGAGTTCCCCGAAGGCCTGTTCTTCCCCAGGCGGAAGATGAACACTCCTCTTTTCCTGCCTAGCCCGGATCAACCTGTACCTCCACCGGATGCCATGCCCGTCCGGCCTCTTTCTGCGCAGCGCCCGGCCTGCGTTGCAGTTGGTCCCGGCTGTTGTTCTGATGCTGCAACTCATGCAGGTGTCTGGGACGCATGCTGCGCTCCCTGGGAATCCAGCCTTCGTTGCGTACCAGGATGTAGCCCCCCTCATCCCGGTGCAGCGAATCCCGGGCCGACTGCCATGGCAGCCCGGGAAAGGACTGCTCCAGCCTGCTCAGGTGATCTGTCGGCGTACTGTTATTTATCACAAGAGGCTTTTGCATTGGACCATATACTGACTGGCATACCGTTCCTGTTTTTCAAGAGATACTATCATTTCACGGTCAGTTCCAATGCTGCCCTCCAATAGTGCGTATAACTCCCCAAGAGAAATATGGGGGCTCAGCCGATAAGCTCGAGTCTACCTTGGGCAGCTATCCATATGGAAGGTCTGTTTCCGGATATCCAGGTCAATCTACCGGGGTGCGATGCAGCCATATCTCAAGATATCCTATTTGGTCATGTTCCAGGGGGTTTACCCTGTCACTATTGTTGTCAGTCGTGCGGCCCTTGCTGCACCACTTTACCTTCATAAAGGCTCGGAAGTGGTATGTTTTCCGTTGCA
>JAPYNK010000165.1 GCA_028285825.1 Arenicellales bacterium
CAGGCAGTCAGGGTGAATCGGCTTGCAGAGGCGCCTTGAGTTCAAACACCGAGTCCTTGCCCCGCTTTGAGCTTACAATCCTAAGCGGCGTTCGTTTTTCATCATTCGTCAGCCAGACGCTTACCCAACGATCTTCCTCTCCAGACTTGCTTCGGGTCACTTTCAAGGCGTGATAATGTTTTCCCTGTAACACGATTGTTTCTTCTTGAGGAGAGTCATACTGATACAGGCTGGCTTTTTTATGACTCACAACCAGCACATCAGTTCCTGCAAGAGATTCAGGAACGGAAGTCGATAACACGATCGGAAAATCCGGAATATCAAGTTTCGCATCAACCGGAACTGGAATGCTTTCTTGATCGGAGTATTGAATCATCCCTCTCTCCCGGTCGACTGCATAGCTGGAAAATACATCCTCGCTACCCGGTTTACTTGCTTCTCCACTGACCAAATACAGTTGACCATGGGCGATATGAAATCGGTTCTGGATAATGTATTCATCCAGGAACAGCCTTGCCAAAGCGTTGGTTATCCTAAGGCGGGTAGTAACTGAAACCGAATCCCCCTGACTGGAAATCCTGACCTCCAACTCTCCAATTGCAGTGTCTTTACCATAGGTTGCGGAATAAATGAAAACCTCACGCTCAAGAATCGCCTGCAAGGCATCGTTATGCAGGTCGCTGGCGAAAGCCGTAAACGGCAAGCTCAGGACCGACAAAGCCATCAGCAGAGCGAGAGCGTTTCTCTTGATTCGGTTTAGCAGCATGCTGGATTGTCGAAGCTGATTTCCCCTTCAATAAACTGTCTGATCGCTTCAGGGTAGATGACATGTTCCTGCTCAAGCACTCGTCTGGCAAGCTCCTCGGCATCGTCCCCGGGAAGGACCTGCACCCGACTTTGCATGACAATCGGCCCATCATCAAGCCTTGAAGTCACAAAATGAACCGTTGCACCATGCTCAGAGTCACCGGCATCAATCACTCGTTGATGAGTGTTGAGCCCGCGGTAGGCAGGAAGCAGCGAAGGGTGAATGTTCATGACGCGTTTTTCAAAGCGCATGATGAACTGCTCGCTCAACACTCGCATGAACCCGGCCAGCACAACCAGCGCAGGTCTGTATTCCGATACCTTCTGCGACAGGGCAAGCTCCCACATCTCTCTCGATGCATAGTCGGACTGCCGGATGAGCACGGAGTCAATGCCGGCCGTGCGCGCACGCACGAGGGCCATGGCATCTGGATTATCACTCACTACCGCCGCGATCTCGGCCTTTATGTGTCCCTGTCTTGCATGTTCAATGATTGACTGCAAGTTTGAGCCACTGCCGGAAGCCAGCACAACAATCGATGAAAGCATGACTTGAAATCATTCAACAAGCTGAAAAGAGCCATTGCCGGATGCGACAACATTGCCCAGAGCGATCGGTCTCTCCCCGGATTCGGCGAGAGTATCCATGGCAACCGGAAAATCATCCGGCCGGATACAGACGATCATTCCAATTCCACAATTGAATGTGCGAAACATCTCATCCGATTCAATATTTCCGTTTTGCTGAATCCACTTGAAAATCCCGGGTACTTGCCATGCCGACCGTGAAATTTGTGCACACAAACCCTCAGGTAGTGCACGCGGAATGTTCTCGATCATTCCTCCACCCGTGATATGTGCAATGGCGGTAACCTCACACCGTTCAAGCAAGTTCAAAATCGACTTCACGTAGATTCTGGTTGGCGCCATCAATTGATCGGCAATCGATAATCCATCCAGTGTCTGCGCCAGGTCTGCAGACGTCTGATCAATGACTTTGCGAATCAGGGAATATCCGTTTGAATGGGGACCCGAGGACTCAAGACCGATGATGAAATCCCCGGGTCGAACCTGTTCCGGGTTGATCATTTGCTGTTTTTCAACAATGCCAACGGCAAAGCCGGCAAGATCGTAATCGCCAGCCTGATACATGCCGGGCATTTCCGCAGTTTCACCCCCAGCCAGGGCACATCCTGCGATTTTGCAGCCCTCGACAATGCCATGCACAACCTGTTCTGCGACCGATGCCTCAAGTTTCCCAGTTGCGAAATAATCCATGAAATACAGGGGTTCGGCACCTGAGGCCAGGATATCATTGACACACATCGCAACCAGGTCGATGCCGATCGTATCATGACGACTCAGCATGCCTGCGAGCTTGAGTTTTGTGCCAACTCCGTCGGTTCCGGAGACCAGCACCGGATTGGCATACTGATCCAGTGGCAACTCGAACAAGGCACCAAACCCGCCAATGCCCTGCAATACCCCCGGGCGATAGGTGTCTCCAGCCAGGGGCTTGATGGCGTCTACAAAGCGCTGTCCGAGTTCAATGTCAACACCACTATCACGATAACTCAGGGATCGGTCGTGACAATCATCTAAATTTCGAGTCATGTGAAACCGGAAGAATTGCCGAAAACTGCATTGGCAGGAGACATGGAACAAGGTCTTGCATTGGACGATTATAATATAATTCCAGTAGACCTGAAATCGATGCTATTGCGGTAAAACCAGGTTGAACAGAGAAACGTTTTCTCACCGTGGCCTTTTCATTGACAGCCATTGTTGTTGCCTGCAATCGTTAACCAGTCGTGTTTGCCAGAACTCAGTCTGAGAAGAACCGAACCAGCCGGAACGAATAAGGACGATGCTGTTTTCACAGATACCGAATCTGCTCACCCTGCTGCGAATACTCGCTTGTCCGGTATTGGTTTTGCTGCTGTATGAAAGACAGTACGAGGCCGCGCTTGGGGTTTTCCTGGTTGCAGGGATTACCGATGGCCTTGACGGATATATCGCGAAACGGTTCAATTGCGTGACATCGCTCGGATCCATGCTGGATCCGATAGCCGACAAGTTGCTGATCGCAAGCTCATATGCCATGCTGGCACTCCTGGGTGATATTCCTTTCTGGCTATTGGTGGCAGTGATGTTTCGGGATATCGTGATCATTGTAGGCTATCTGATTCTGGTGAACATGGAGCGCGATGTGCCGATGAATCCGAGCTATTCGAGCAAGCTGAACACCTTCATGCAGATTTGCCTGGTGGTTGCCGTATTGATCCAGCAATCGGCATTGCTGAATGTTGCTCCGCTGATCGTCTTTCTGATCGCAGGCGTGCTGATAACGACCGCTATCAGCGGCATCCAGTATGTCTGGTACTGGGCAATTCGCTACGACATGGAAACCAATACATGAACCGGCAAACGGTAATCCCGATGAATGAGGGAGAAATTCTTTCCCTGGATAATTTCGTCGGCGATGCAAACCGGGTTCTGATTGCCGGGTTGAAGGAACTGGTCTCAGGAGACCGACAGTCCAGGGTGATATATGTCTGGGGAAATCCCGGTAGCGGAAAAACCCATTTGCTGCATGCCTGCTGTGTCGAAAACCGGAGCCTGGGCCATGCCAGTATTTATTGCTCGCTTGCAGGTATGCATAGTGCAGAGACCATCACTGGAATTTCTGATCCCAATTCGCTGGTCTGCATTGATGATCTGGACAGTATCGACCTGAATGGAGATATGCAGGAAGTGCTGTATCATGCGTATCAGTTTTTGCACGCAGGACAGGGTCGGTTGCTGGTTTCCGGAAACTGCCGACTTGCCGAAATCGGGATTACTCTCGAAGATCTGGAATCAAGGCTGTACAGTGGTGGAACCTTCCGGATTTATCCGTTGAGCGATGAAGAGAAAAAAGACGCACTCAGGTCTCGTGCCATTCAGAGAGGGTTTGCACTCGATGAGCCCGTGCTCAGCTATATCCTGATCAACTACAGCCGGCAAGTCAGGGATTTGTTTGACCTGCTCGACCGGCTTGGGAGCGAATCTCTCAGACACCGCCGCAAAATCACCATTCCATTCATTCGGGAACTGACTGGTCGATAGTGCTTCCTTCAAAGGGGCTGTTTTGCGATCAGTACGGCACAGTTTGCCACTCTGCGCCCGAGGATTCGGGAAGCGGCTTTCTCATCGTTGTCGATAGGGTTAATGTTGTCCGGCCCGTTGACATGGCTCGCACCATATGGCGTGCCGCCGGTGTCGGTGCTGCCGATCGGGGTGCCGGGGTACGGGATGCCTACCATGATCATGCCATGATGAATCAAGGGCAGCATCATGGATAAAAGCGTGCTTTCCTGACCGCCGTGCATGCTTGATGAAGAGGTAAAGACTCCGGCGGGCTTGTCGACAAGCGTGCCAGCAAGCCATTCGGATGCAGCTTGATCAAAAAAGTACTTGAGCGGTGAGGCAATGGTTCCGAATCGGGTTGGGCTTCCAAGTACCAATCCCGAGCAGTCCGCAAGATCCTGGGCTGAGGCATAAATATCACCTTGTTCCGGGATGGCAGGTTCGACTGCCTCACAGACAGCTGATACCGGTGGCACGGTCCTCAAGACTGCCTCGCATTCCTCGACAGTCTCGATACCATAGGCGACCTCCTTTGCGAGCAAGGATACAGCGCCATGTCTACTGTAGTAAAGAATCAGAATCTTGTGCATGATCAGTCAGGCAATATTGGCAGTATCAGTATAACCACTCGCATCTTGTCGGCATCGAGTACCTGCCAAAAAAAGATTTTCCGCGCTGGATAAAGTTTACCATGGCCTTTCGTTTCAATGCCTCTTGTTCCAGGAAGCTGCTTCTCTTGACCATATAGGTAGAGCGGCCCTAGGGGAGAGCGATTCGCTGCAGACCGGTTTGCTTTGGACGCCTTGATCAAATGCAGTGAGGCAAAACGGCCTTTCCGTTGATCAGCCGTTTACATTCAGCAAAAACTCCATCAGTGCCTTTTGTGCGTGAAGGCGATTTTCTGCCTCCGAAAAGACCACGCTTTGCGGTCCGTCAATGACTTCGGCCATGACTTCCCTGCCCCGGTATGCGGGCAGACAATGCATGAACAGCGCATCCTTGTGCGCATGCCGCATGAGTGACGAATTAACGCAATATGGCTTGAATACGCTGTTTCGTTCCGACTGTTCATTCTCCTGGCCCATGCTTGCCCAGGTATCCGTGATAACCACTTGAGCATTTTTCGCCGCCTCAAAAGGATCGTCAGTAATGAACACGTTTGACTGACACTGTTCCCGCAACTCTTGATTCGGCCTGAATCCCGGAGGAGTTGCGATATTCAGCTGAAAGTCCAGAATGCGGGCCGCATTCATCCAGGAATGGCAGACATTGTTGCCATCACCGAGCCACGCGGCAGTGATTCCGGCAATCTGTCCGCGATACTCAATATAGGTTTGCAAGTCCGCAAGCAGCTGGCAGGGGTGATTAAAGTCAGTCAATCCGTTGATCACCGGCACCTCTGCCGAACAGGCCATTTTCTCAATCCGTTCATGTGCTCCGGTTCGCATGATGATCAGATTGGCCATGCGTGAGATGACCCGAGCCGTGTCTTCAACGGATTCTCCCCGTGACAGATGGGATTCGGCAGGACCCATGAAAACAGCATTACCGCCGAGCTGCACTATTCCGCATTCAAAGGAGATACGCGTTCGGGTCGAATTTTTCTCGAATATCAGCACCGCGACTTTCCCCTGCATGGCGTTGCATGTCCTGCCTTCACATGAATCGGCCTTGAGGACCATGGCACGATCAATGACCCGCTTCAGCTCCGAAGCCGAAAGATCATTCAGGCTCAGAAAATGCCGTAAACCCATGGCAAAGGATCGGTCTTGCTGGTTTGCAAATCTCCGTCATCAGCTGTTGCCCCGGAGTTTGCATGTCGAGATGGCGAGTTTCGGCTAACGAAACTAGTGCGGTAAAGAATCAAGATGTTTTGAGAGATTCCACAAAAATGAGATAATAGTACATTTTAGGGTTAACTGAAACCGGGTTTAACTGATTATGGAAAATTCAACAGTCAACAAGGCGGTTCTGGCCTATTCCGGAGGGCTGGATACCTCCATTATCCTGAAATGGCTCCAGGACGCCTACGGTTGCGATGTAGTAACCTTTACTGCCGATATCGGGCAGGGCGAGGATCTCGAACCCGCCAGGGAGCGTGCCAGGAAGTTCGGAATCGAGGAGATCATCGTAAAGGATTTGCGCGAAGAGTTTGTTGCGGATTTCGTGTTTCCCATGTTGCGAGCGAATACGCTATACGAAGGCGAGTACATGCTGGGTACAGCCATAGCCAGGCCGCTGATAGCAAAATACCTGGTTGAATCGGCAAAAGAGACGGGTGCCGATGCGATCGCACATGGGGCGACCGGCAAGGGAAATGACCAGGTGCGCTTCGAGCTTTCTGCTTATGCCCTGGCTCCGGAGATCAAGGTTATTGCACCCTGGCGTGAATGGGATTTGACATCGCGGGAGAAATTGCTGCAATATGCCGAACATCATGGCATTCATGTAGAAAAAAAGGCCGATGGAGGCTCGCCCTATTCGACCGATGCCAACATGTTGCACATCTCGCACGAGGGCAATGAACTGGAAGACCCATGGAATGTGCCCGATGATCAGGCCTGGGCATGGACCGCATCTCCCATGGATGCCCCTGACAAGCCGGAAGAACTGCTGCTCGAATTTCGAGCCGGTGATCCGGTCAGCCTGAACGGCCAGGGCATGAGTCCGACCGGGAGGTTGCGCACCTGAAAGATGAGTTGATGCCGCGTTATGCGAGCTTGATCTACTACGGATACTGGTATTCGCCGGAGCGCCAGATGATTCAGGCCATGATTGATGCCTCACAAGTGAGCGTAAACGGTGAAGTACGCTTGCGCCTATACAAGGGAAATGTCGACGTCCTGGCCCGGAGGTCTCGGACCGATTCCCTGTTTGACGAGAAAATCGTCACCTTTGAAGAAGATGCCGGAGCCTATGATCAGGCGGATGCCACTGGATTCATCAAGCTCAATGCATTGCGTCTCAAGCTGGCTTCCAGCCGACTCAAGTAGGCGGATTATCCATTCGCAAATACGCCGTTGATATCGATTGTTGTACCCCTCTATAATGAGGGTGAGGCCCCTAACCGGCTGATTGCTCATCTCAGCGAGATTGATGATTTCGACGAGGCAATTCTGGTCGATGCCAGTGATGAGCCAATCTCCCGGAAAGTGATCAGCAAACTGTCGATGAACTGTCCGGAAAACATAACCATCATTGATAATGCAGCTCGGGGGCGGGCACTGCAGATGAATCTTGGCGCCAGCCACGCCACAGGCAGTATTTTGCTGTTTCTGCATTGCGATAGCCGACTTCCGAAAAAAGCCCTGTCAATGGTCAGGCAAGTGATCGAATCGGGCCAGACTTGGGGCCGATTCGATATTCGTCTGGATAGCAGGGGATTCCTGCTGCGAATTATAGAGGCCATGATCAACCTGCGTTCCAGGTGTCGGCAAATTGCCACGGGTGATCAATGCATTTTTATCAGGACGGCATTCTTTCGCGAAGTGGGTGGCTATCCCGAAATAGCCTTGATGGAAGATATCGAATTGTCAAAAATGCTCAAGCAGCACGCCAGGCCCTGCCTGATTGCCTTGCCGGTACTGACTTCAGCAAGGCGCTGGCGAAATCGTGGCGTTGTTTTCACTGTCCTCTTGATGTGGAGACTCCGGTTTCTGTACTGGTGCGGAGTATCCCCCAACAAGCTCAACCGTTTGTATGGAGAAGAACGTTAAACAGTCGATACCGCTCTACCTCTTTGCCAAGGCTCCGGAGCCTCATCGGGTGAAGACCAGAATGCAGCCCTCGCTTACTGCCGGGCATTCGGCAGAGCTCGCAGCGATGATGCTCGAAGATACCATGAGCAAGGTCAGCAAATACTGGAAAGGGGAACGGATTCTTGCCGCCGCTCCGGATATTTCTCATCCAACCATGCGGACTCTGGCCGCTCGCTATCAGTTTCGAATGGAAAGGCAGATTGAGGGTGATCTGGGGGTCAAGATGTGGCATGTGCTTGAAGAGGGTATAGGACAGGCGGGCGGTGCAGTGGTTCTTGGTTCGGATGTCCCGCACATTCCCGACTATGTAATCAGCGATACCTACCGGCATGTTTGCAAGGGTAGAAATGTGGTTGGGCCAGCCCTTGATGGCGGATTTTATCTGCTGGGTCTCGCCATTCCGGCTAACGGAATATTGAAAAATATCGGGTGGAGTACGGGTTTGGTCTACGACGACCTGAAAAGAAACGCAAAATCCGGCCAAATCCTGTTTGCTGAGCACCCCATACTGAGGGATATAGATCATGTCGAAGACCTCAAGTGGCTGGCGAAACAGGATTCCCGGTACCGGAAATTCCTGGCATGAAAACGGATCCCCGGACACCAGAGACTCCCCGAACGTTCCAAATGTGCAAACCCGATAACGAAGGACAGATTACACCAGACATGTTCAGGCCAAGATTCTGGCCGACCTGGGGTACTCTGTTTTTCCTGTGGTTGCTGATGTGGCTGCCGAGAATTTGGTTAATGAAGCTGGGAGAATGGCTGGGTGACTGGCTCAGACGCCGAAATCACAAGCGTCGCCATATTGCCGAGATCAATCTTAAGCTCTGCTTTCCGGATATCTCCGGTGAGCGCCGTGAGCAGCTTCTGGCTGAACACTTCAGGTATCAGGCACGCGGACTTCTCGATTTGGGGCTTGCATGCATGGGCAGTCGCCAACAACTTTCCAGGTACCATGAGATACAGGGCATTGAGCATATCATCAGCAATCTGGGTAAATCAGGGGTAATCGTGATTGGATTTCATTCCATCAGCATGGAGATGGCGGGTATTTCGCTATTGGGTGATATACCGCTTGTCTCAATGATGAAAAGGGATTCGAACCCGGTTGTAAACCGTTTCCTGTATCGTTCGAGAACGCGATTCAAGAAAGCCGAAATCTACATGAGGGATCAGGGGTTGCGTGGGATTGTCAGGGGAGTCAGGCAAGGCAGGGCCTGCTATCTATTGCCTGATGAAGATTACGGAGAGAGTGCCCATACCGTATTTGCTCCATTTTTTGGCCAATCAAAATCGACCCTGACTACGGTCTCCCGTCTCGCGATCAGGACCGGCTCCCCGGTGGTGCCCTGCTTCTGCATTCTGGATGCCAAAACAGGGATTTATAAATCCGTGGTCGGAGAGCCAATTGGCAATTTTTCGAAAAACGATGATTTTGAGAATGCAAGGCGCATCAACCAGGCGGCTGAAGCACTGATTCGGCTTGCGCCCGAACAGTATATGTGGACCTTCAAGCTGTTCAGGACCCGACCTGATGGCGGGACCGACCCTTATCAGCGATTG
>JAPYNK010000166.1 GCA_028285825.1 Arenicellales bacterium
TCAAGCTGGATTGCCCGTTGGGTGACGACAGGACATATTCAATCCTTCCAATGTCCGCCCCTTCGCCGCAGCCTTTCAGGAACGGGGATCCGGCCCCCGTCTGGAGCGTGATTTTGCAGTTTGTCGTGTCGCAGGCATTTTGCGCCATCGCCGGCGTTGCCAGCGTCATGGCCGCCAGCGCGGTGGCCAGGAGGGCCAGTCTAGCTAGTGGGCGAGGGGGGGGGGGTGAGTGTATTGAGTTGCTTCATGATACATTTCTCATGGTTAATATCTTTCCCATTATATCCGCTTCACTCTCCGGGAGAAAGGGGAATTTGCAAGGTGAACTACTACCGATTTTCCGGACCTAGCGGATGTTGAGTCACGGATCCAGAAACCCTACTGTCGGATCCCGTTCCGACAAGACCTGCATGTCCCTCATGGATAATTACGGACTTAATAGTCGATGCCTTGTGGCAGCATTTCGGATTTTCCGGCAGGCACTGACCATAGGCAGGTTCAGGAAAAGCGATTCCCGTTGGCCGTGACCCCATCTGAAAACCGCCCGTTCTGGCTTGCACATCAACACCCTGGCCACTGGCGTTTTTCGATTGTGCAATACTGCTGGTGCTGTGAGACTCTTAAGCCCGATTCCTGCCCATAACACGATCAGGGGCAAAGGGCAGAATTCTCTCTATTTCACGATACCCTATCCGACTCCTGTCTTGCGAATACCCATTTATTGACCCTGACTGAAATCCGATCTGCGAGCGATCTTGAATGTAGTCCGAACCATGGCATTTTCGGGCCACAAAACCACTGTCGTGAAGAAACCGGAATGAGAACACTGTTTTGGGAATGACGCCTCTATTCCAGGCCGATTTCTGGTTGAGGGGAAAGAAACACCCAAACGAAAGAATTCCTGAATTGCCAAAAGTGGTGCGAAAGACACAACCCGCAACAGAATGCAGGGTGCAGGAAATTTTCGGGCATCCAAAAGGCCATATATCTCTCGAACGGCTTCCCGCCAATGCAAAAGCCTTTATTGAAAACATGCATTTCCAGAATAAATACGAAGTAAACTACCGACTTCATAAAAACAGTTGGACAATGACAGCCATTTCCTTTAACAGGTCAATAGAATCACTTACAGAATAAAACCCAGGGCTATGCCTATGCCGGCAAAACGCTATCCCGACTTCGATCTTGGACATTTCCACCGACCAATTTCGACATCATCCCGTGAAGCACAGCTCTGGTTTGATCGCGGATTGATCTGGTGTTATGCCTTTAACCAGGAAGAGGGCCTGACATGCTTCAGGGAATTGTTGAAGCAGGATCCCGAGTGTCCCATGGGTTTCTGGGGCGCTGCCTACGCCATGGGTCCTTTTTATAACTTCACATGGCGTGACTTCACTGCCAGAGAGAAGGCTGAATGCACTCGGCTTTGTAACTGGCACATTCAGCAAGCACTGGACAGAATCGAGAATGCAAGTCCTCAAGAAGCTGCTCTTGTCCATGCTCTTGGTTCTCGTTTTCCGGTTGACTACCCGGTCCCCCAGGAAGAATTCGATCGGCTGGACAACGAGTATGCGAAAGCAATGGGAGAAGCATACCGAAAATTCCCGGACGATCTTGATATTGCGGCGATGTACGTCGAAGCGATGATGATCCGTACACCATGGAAGATGTGGGATGTAAAAACCGGAAAGCCCCATGCAGGCGCAGATACACTCGAGTGTCTTCGCATTGTCGAGCATGCCATCGAGGAGTGCAGGCGCAAGGAACACGAATGCCATCCGGCAATACTGCACATGCATATCCATCTTCTGGAAATGTCGAATGAACCGGAGCGCGCCATGGAATCGGCAGATGCACTGTTCATGCTTTGCCCCGAAGCCGGTCACCTGAACCACATGCCCTCCCACATCTATGCCCTGTGCGGCCAGTATGACAGGGCAAGGCAAGTCAGCTGCAGGGCCATCAAGAACGACCGCAAGTACCTCGAATATGCAGGGTCCCATAATTTTTACACTACTTCTCGAAGTCATGATCTGCACATGATGATGCATGCCTGCATGATGCTTGGACAATTCGAGCCCGCTTATGAGGCAGCCCGGGAAATGTGTGCCGGACTAACGCCAGATGTGATCGGCGATTCGAGCCGTCCCCAGATGTCCATCACCATGGAAGGATACTATTCCATGGCGGTACATGTCCTGATTCGTTTTGGCAGGTGGAAGGAAGTTCTGAACACGCCAAAGCCGGAGCTGCCTGACTTGTACTGCGTTTCAACCGCCATGCATCATTATGCCCGAGCCATAGCTTTTGCCACACTGGGTTCATTCGATGAGGCCGGAAAGGAACGAAAAAAATTTTTTGCAGCCCGTCATCGAATTCCTGCCGAACGGTATTTTTTCAATAATTCTGCTCAGGACATTCTGGGCGTTGCTGAAAAAATGATGGAAGGCGAGCTGAATTATCACCAGGGCCGGCATGAAAGGGCCTTTCGAGATCTTGCAGTGGCCGTGGAGCGAGACGATAATCTGGCATACAGCGAGCCGTGGCCATGGATGCATCCGCCCCGTCATGCTCTGGGTGCACTGCTCATTGAGCAGGGTCATTATCGAGAAGCCGAAGCAGTGTATCGGATTGATCTCGGCATGACCCAGGGTCTTCGGCGGTGTGCTCAGCACCCCAATAACATCTGGTCACTTCATGGATTGTCCGAGTGCCTGAAACAGCACAGGAACCAGGATGAATGGGAAACAATCAATGCAAAATTGAAACATGCACTGAAACTGGCGGATACCCAGATCGTTTCATCGTGCTTCTGCCGCAAGCATACTGATCCATCTTGAACGACTTACAGGTAACTCGAAATCCATGCATACGTTCGTCAGTACAAGTTCCCGGTTTTCTGATCTGCAGAATGACTGTCAGCGGTGAATGCTTATGAAGAATTTCGCTCGACTGGTCGTTAACGAACATGCAAGCCCCGTGCAACGCGATAAATTGACGCGCGGATTTGCATGCAGTCCCGAGCAAGTCCTGGATTTCCTGTCACACTGTCCCCGACATGGACGAACAACAATCCATGACTGTGCATCCCTGGCTTTGATGAACAACCTCCAGCATGTTTGGGTCAAGGATGAATCCAGCCGCATGGAGCTTGGCAGTTTCAAGGCGCTCGGTGGAATCTATGCTGTTGCCCGCATTCTGCAAAATTCAGCTGCATCGAGTCTGGGGCATGTGATTGAACCGTCTGAACTGCTTGATCCCGCAATTCAAAAGCTCTCCTCAAAGATCAGATTTGTGACTGCAAGCGCCGGCAACCATGGCATATCGGTTGCAACCGGTGCAAAACTGTTCGGTGCACAGGCCACCATTGTGCTCTCCCATATCGTGCCGCGTGAATTTGCCAATCGCCTGAAGCAGATACCCTGCTCAGTCGTATGGCATGGAGAGAGCTATGAAGAGAGCGTTGCACACGCAATCGAACTATCCCGGGGTCGGAGGCACATTCTGCTCGCCGACGGCTCCTGGGAAGGATACACGGATTTGCCGAGTCTGGTTATGGAAGGTTATTCCGTCATTCCCGAGGAATGCATGAACGACTTTCTTGATTCAGGCATTTGGCCCACCCATATTTTCCTGCAGGCGGGCGTGGGAGGGTTTGCCGCCTCCTTTGCTGCACATGTCCGAACCTACTGGCCTGTCCAGCCAAGCTTGATTATTGTCGAACCTCAAGCTGCATCGAAACCAGTGAATCCGGGGCTGCTGGAGTTGCCGGCTTGCTGATTGCATCAAGCTGCCCTGACACGCGATTACAGCTTGACCTTGATTCAAGCAGCAGATGCCTTGCAGTGGTATCAGAGCAGGCATAATAATTCATGTTCGGAGTCGAGCGAGTGATTTCTGCCTGTCGCATTCTTGTTCCAAATCAACTTGTTCGCGACCGGGTGGACTGTCTCGAAATCTGGAACAGCTTCATCGACTGCCCCAACAATGCAGCTCCTTCAAGGCCAAACAGCACCTGGACACAAGGACATGGGATGTGAAATACCCGCAAGCATGACAGGTCCCGGCAAAATCAACCGGAATAGCGCCTGCCGCAAGCTTGCCTCATCAGCTTAGGGTTCTACACAAGTCACTGCCGCCATTGCATGGCTTCTGGAGACCCCGGTTTACCGGTCACTGATGCACAATGAATCCCGGACCGATACATCAAGTTCCGATTGAGACAGAACTTGCACCATCTCGCTTGCACAGCCTGCCAATAAGTCAGACCACTAATTTGTCAGCATTCTCCTGGCCCAGTGCCATTTGCACTTCCAACTCCACTTCCTCCAATTCCTCAACTGTTCGGTGGCAGGAAATTTCATGTCCGGAGCTCAACTCGCGAATAGGCGGATTCTGCTTCTCGCAGGTTCCCTCGATGCCCATCGGGCAGCGATTAAAGAAGGGACAGCCAACAGAAGTGATTTCAACATCCTTGGCAATTCCGACTGCCATTTCCCTTTTCTGCATGGTGTCTTCAAGCCAGCCAATTCGCAACTCCGGCACAGAGCTAATCAGGAGTCGGGTATAAGGGTGATATGGCGGCATCAGAACCTCGTCAGTTGGACCCTGCTCCACAATACGACCTGCATAAAGCACCACGATCTCGTCTGCAAATGAAGCGACAGTGGACAAGTCATGACTGATAAACACGAAAGAAACACCCGTCCTGTCGCGCAATGCAGTCAGTAGCCTGATTACGTTTGCACCCACGATTGAATCAAGTGCCGAGGTGACTTCATCACATAGCATGACTTCCGGGTTGGCCGCCAGTGAACGGGCCATATTGATGCGCTGCTTCTGACCACCCGATAATTCCATCGGATAGCGTGAGGCAAAATCTGCAGGCAACTCAACCATCTCGAGAATCTCCATCACCTTGGCATGTTTCTGCTTGCCCTTGAGACCATGATAAAACTCAAGCGGTCGACCGATAATATCACCGATGACCTGTTTGGGATTCAAGGCGGTGTCTGCCATCTGGAACACGAACTGAACCTTCTGCAACTCCTCGAGCCTTCTGTTCCTAAGATCGCCTTCGAGTTCTACATCATCCAGTTCCACCGTGCCATGAGCCTGCGGCAAGAGTCCTGCCATGACACGTGCCAGAGTTGACTTTCCGCACCCTGATTCACCTATGACGCCAACCACATGACCATTCTTTACGGATACATTGATATCCTGCAAAATTGGAATCTTCGGCTCTCCATTGACTATGCCTCCATAACCGGCCGTCATGTCCTTGATCCTGATCGCCGGAATGTCTCTTTCATGTTCAACTCCAACTGAGCTCCCAAGCCCTGCCTGAGGTTTGGGACGCACGGCCGCCATCAGGCGCTGGGTATAGACATGACCTGGATTATTGATGATTTCATCCGCAGTGCCCTGTTCCATGACTTCACCGCCATAAAGCACCACAATATAGTCGGCGATCTGGGCAACCACCGAGAGATCATGAGTGACATAGACTGCCGCCGAATTCTCTTCGTGGATAACCTTCTTGAAAGCCTTGAGCACTTCAATCTGCGTTGTGACATCAAGTGCCGTAGTTGGTTCATCCAGCACCATAAGATCCGGCTTGCCACAAAGTGCCATGGCAGCCATCAATCTCTGTAGCTGCCCACCAGACACCTGATGCGGATATCGAAAACCGATTCGCTCCGGATCGGGCAATTCCAGCGCATGGTATAACTCTACCGCACGTTTATTCGCTTCGCCTTGCGAAAGCTTTCCATGCAAAACGGCTGATTCGGTAACTTGCTCACCGATGGTGATCGCCGGGTTGAATGTTGCAGCTGCACTTTGTGCCAGATAGGCAACCTTTGACCCACGAATCTCACGCGTCCGCAAAGGCTCGGCCTTGAGCATGTCTTCACCGTCAACCAGTAATTCGCCTCCTGCAAAATACAGCCCGGGCTTGGTATAGGCCAGGGAAGCGAGAGAGATAGTGGTTTTGCCGGAACCGGATTCACCAATCAGCGCAACCACTTCACCCTTGTGAATGTCAAAGGACACTCCCTTGACAATCGGGATGATATCCCCATCATCATTCTTTGCATAGATCTTGAGATCCTTGACTTCGGCAAGCTTTTCTTTCTGCATCGTCCTATACCATCTTGGAGGCAAGGCTGCCACCAGACTTGGCCGAAACATCATCGACAATTAAATTGATCGGGATAGTAAAGGCTGCTATTGCCAGTGCCGGCCAGATGGCCGCATAGGATCCGTATGGAAGGCCCTGCAGATTCTCACGCACCATACTTCCCCAGTCGGCTGCAGGCGGTTGAACGCCAAGGCCCAGAAAGCTTAAAGAGGAAATAAACAGTACGACAAATACAAGACGCAGTCCAAAATCAGTCGCAAGCGGCATGGCAGCATTGGGCAGCACCTCGGATCGAATTATCCACCAGGCGCCTTCGCCCCGTGCCTTGGCTGCCTCCACAAAATCCTGCACCATAATGTCCTGGCCCAATGCCCGGGCAATTCTGAATACGCTTGATGCATAAATTATGGACGCTGTGCCAACCAGTACGGGTATCGAAGATCCAAGCCAGGCTATGGCAATCAGGCCCAGCATGATCGTTGGCAAGGCCAGTATTGCATCATTGACCCGACTGATGCCCATATCAATCCAGCCCCCCTTCACCGCAGCCAGAATTCCGAGGGTTATGCCAATCAGATAGGCTAGAAAGGTAGAAGCCAGGGATATGCCAATCGTATTGCGGGCACCGTAAATGACGCGAGACAGAGTATCCCGCCCCAGATAGTCAGTCCCCAGATAAAAGGTCCCGTATTCATTGGTGTGGTAGCCCATAAATCCATCATCACCGTCTATATCCATTTCATGAAATGGCGCAATAGAGGGTCCGATCAAGCATATGACCAGCCAAAATACGACTATGGCCGCGGAAACCTTGCCCAGCCAGGATAGCTTGACGCGACGCTTCGGGGGTGCCGTAGGCAACTCGTCAACTGCATCGATTTCAGCCAAAACATCTTTATCTGGAATGTCGGCTAATTCAGAATTTTCGGTCATCATTCAGTTGCATTATTTTGGATTGCGAAGCCGTGGATTGGACATGATGGAAGCAACATCTGCCAGAAGAATCAAGAGCACATAGGTGCTACAGAAGATCATTGCGCAAGCCTGCACCAACGGCAGATCACGGGTCTGTACACCGTCTATCATCAGCTTTGCCAGTCCTGGATACGAGAATATTGTTTCTACTACGACGACTCCACTAACCAGATAAGCCAGGTTCAGGGCAATTACATTGACGATCGGACCAATCGCATTGAAAAAGGCATGGCGCAGGATAATTCGACGACGCGGTACACCCTTGAGGATTGCCATCTCGATATAGGGGGAGCTCATAACATTCAGAATTCCCGCGCGGGTCATCCGGATCATTTGTGCAGAGACGACGATTACCAGGGTGATCAGCGGCATGGCCAGGGCCCGCAGTAGTTCCAGGAAAGTTTCCTCTCCCGTCAGATAGGCAGTTGAAGGCAGCCAGTGCAACTCCACAGCCAGAATCAGAACCAGAATTGTAGCGATAAAGAATTCGGGAACGGAAATCAGGCTGAGCGTGCCAAAGGTAACGATTCGATCCAGTAGCGCGCCTGGATGCATGGCAGCCCATAGTCCCAGGGCAATTGAAATCGGAATGGATATGACCGCAACCAGACCGGACATCACCATGGTATTGCCAAGTCTGCCCGAAATCAGGCTCTCTATTGTCGCTCCACCGGCTTTGGAAATGCCCAGGTCCCCAGTCGCCATATTGCCAAGCCACTGAAAGTATCGGACATATCCCGGCTGATCCATGCCCAACTCCTTGCGCAGGGCTGCCAGCGTTTCGGGAGTAGCGCTTTGCCCAAGGATAATTTGTGCAACATCCCCGGGCAGAATGCTGGTCATCACAAAAACAATGATGGAAACCACAATCAGGGTCGCAAACCCGATCGCAACCCTGCGAAGCACCATTTTCGTCATCATGGCCTATTGTCCTATTGCGGTAGTTTTCTCAGCCGTCATTTCAAAAGCGCCTGCAATGTGGCGTTAAAAAATGGCTGGCACTTCAAGTTCTTCATTTCGAGCGACCTCTGGTCATTATGCCAAAACACAACCAAATAAACAAATCACTAGCGCGAACAGCCAGCATGGGCTTTTATCCTCTTGTTTATAAATGTATAAATCTATAGTTGAATATGGTGTTGAGGGCCATAACCCACTGATTACGGCAATGGTTCCAGGTTACTGGCTCTCGCCATCCCGGTAAAGGAACGCATGAATGAGGTAGCAAATGACACCAAACGTGATTGCCATGTCTGCGATGTTGAATGCCGGAAAATACCAGTCGCCATAATGCAAATTAATGAAGTCCACGACATATTGATGGCGCATGCGATCAATCAGGTTGCCAATGCCACCGGCAAGTATCAGTGACAAACCCCATGCCAGCAGTTTTGCGGTATCCGGAACACGCCATAGCCAAACCAGAATAATGGAACTAACGATGAACGCAATACCGATAAACAGATAAAGCTGAAATCCACCTGCCCCATGCAGAAAGCCAAATGCCGCTCCAGTGTTGTAGACCAGGAACCACTGCAGGACAGGCAATACTTCAATTGGCGGTCTGCCAGATAGATACGTAACCGCAAGATTCTTGAACAACTGATCAACAGCTATGATCAGTGCTGCCACAAAGAGATACCCAAGATAGCGAGTTAAACGACTCACAATATCATCATGCGGATTCATGGATCAGTCGGGCCACTTTGCAGTCTTCTGCTATCTGCTGCTTCAGCGCATCAAATGTGTCAAAACGATGTTCATCACGGATCTTCTGGATGAACTTGACACGCACACGCTGGCCATAAACATCCTGACTGAAGTCAAACAAGTGCACCTCCAACAGAACCTTTTCCCCATCGACTGTTGGCCTTGCGCCCAGGTTGGCCACTCCTGCAAACACTTGCGTATTGATCTCTACCTTCACAGCAAATACACCAAGCATTGGCGGTTTATGCTTGAACGGAAGATTCAGGGTCGGGAAGCCCCATGTACGCCCCCTTTGATCACCACGCCGTACCCGTCCTATTACTTCATACTGACGTCCGAGCAATCGTTCGGCCAACTCAAGATCGCCGTCTTTGAGCGCCAGTCGAATTCGGGTACTGCTGATTCGACTTCCAGCTTCTTCAACTGTGGTGCACCGCGTTAGCTCAAAACCATGATCGAGGCCAAATGATTTCAACATTGCATAATCGCCTCTTCGCTCAGAACCGAACCTGAAGTCATCACCAGCCATCAGAAAACGGGTACTCAAGCCTTTAACGATGTATTCGAGAATGAAGTCCTCAGCAGACGTTCGGGCAAGTGACTGATTGAATGGCAGTGCCATGAGGGTATCAATACCCGAGTCCTTGAGATAAAGGTATCTTGTAGTCAGGGAAGTTAATCTTGGGGCCGCTTCTGCTGCCCGGAAATACTCTTGGGGGGTGGGGAAAAACGTCATCAAAATGGCAGGCAGACCCATTGTTCTCGAGTGTTCAACCAGACCACGAACGACCTCCTGATGACCACGGTGTACGCCATCAAAATTGCCGATTGTCAGCACACAGCCCTTATCCGGCTTGTTACATGCCTGTATTGATCTCGCCAGCTTCATGATTCATTCGCCTCGGGCATGACAAGCTGACGGGGGCGCATTCCCGATAATAGAAGGACCAGAATATATATCAGTCCGCCGGCGACAATCAATCCAAGCAATCGCACTGCCCGATCAGTAATTGAAAGTTCAATCCATAGCCCTGCATCACCCCTAAATTGCCACAGGAAAATGCCCATCAAGAGGCAGGCCAGAATTGACCGAAACAGGAATATGGCCCAGCCCGGCTCTGGCCGGTACAGATTCTTGCGCCAAAGCAGAACAAATAGCCCGATCGCATTGAAGAACATCGATAATGAAGTGGCAAGGGCCAACCCAACATGTTTCAAAGGCATCACCAGAATCAGGCAGAATACAATATTCAGCCCCATTGCATACATGGCAACCTTGATGGGAGTACGGGTATCCTGATGCGCAAAGAACCCTGCGGCATGGACCTTGACCATGACGATGGCTGGCATTCCCACAGAAAATGCAACCAGACTCAAGGCGGTCATTCTAACCCCGTTAGCCGTGAATCCCCCGTGATAGAAAATTGTTGTAACCAGTGCTTCTGCCAGCAGAACAAGACCGGTCATGGCAGGAATGCAAATCAGTACAACCCAGCGGCTAGCCCAATCCAGGCTGGTCGAGAACTTGTTTCCGGTTTTTTCATGGCGAATTCGAGACAAGTGAGGCAAGATTACCGTCGACAAGGCAATCCCGAACACACCAACCGGGAACTCCATTAGCCGATCGGCATAGTACAACCAGGAAATACTGCCGGTGACCAGAAATGAGGCAAGTATCGTGTTGACGAAAACACTGATTTGGGCAACGGAAACCCCGTAGATGGCGGGAATGATCAGCTTGCCGACTTTTCTTACTCCTTCCAGGCCCACCCTATCCTCGGGTTTTGCAACAATCCTTGGGCGAATGGTAAGACGCTCACGGCGGAGAAAGGGAATCTGAAAGAGAAGCTGCACGACACCTGCTGCTACTACACCAATGGCCAGGGCATTGGTGGAACTTGGCATGAATGGAACCAGTGCCATTGCAGCACCGATCAGACATATATTCAGAAAAATCGGCGTTGCGGCAGGTATGGCAAATCGGCCGCAGGTATTCAGCATTCCGGCGGCCACGGCAACGAGGGAGATGAAGAACAGGTAGGGAAATGTTATGCGCGTTGCCGAGACTGCCGCATCAAATTTCTCGGGATCATCCAAAAACCCGGCAGCCACAATCGAGACCAGCAAGGGTGCTCCCACCACTCCGATTGCGGATATGACTAGCAACAATAATCCAAAACGCCCCAGCATCAGTTGCAGAAAAGAGCTTACCTCTTTCGGGTCATGATGCATTCGATAATCCGTGAACACTGGAACAAAAGCTGCAGAGAGAGCGCCTTCCCCAAAAATGCGCCTGAAGAAATTGGGGATCCGGAAGGCAACAAAGAATACATCAGCCGCAGCCTTGTCCCCCAAAATGTTGGCAAAGATGACATCCCTGATCAACCCCGTTATGCGTGATAGCAGAGTCATCGAACCCACTGTTGATATGGACTTGATCATTCTGGATGACATCGGAAAGCTATCGGCAAAGCATTTTTAGCGCTTGACAAATGACGAGAAATCGCGGATATTCCGTTCTCCGATAGACAGACCGATCCGCAGAGGACGATCCCTTGGCCAATTCACCCCAAGCAAGAAAGCGTGCGCGGCAAAATGCCAGGCAACGCGAGCACAATATGAGCCAGCGCTCTGCTCTGCGCTCATCCATAAAGAAACTGCTGAAATCCATCAGCACCGGCGAGCGAGAAGCGTCTGAACAGGCATACCGCAAGACAGTTTCAAGAATTGACAGTGCGACATCAAAGGGCTTGCACCATCGTAATCGTGCAGCACGCTTGAAATCCAGGCTGAACAATCGGCTTCGTGCACTCAGTGCCTGAATCCTTGCGCTCATGCCGTTATAGCGATATTATCGCGATGGATAAGTTCACTCTCTCCGCAGTAACCCAGGATATGTTCAATGCTGCGGCTCGGTTGCCCGATAATCCTGCGTGCCTCGTCCGAATTGTAGTTGACTAGTCCGCGGGCAATTTCCCGCCCTCCGTGGTCTACACAGGTCACGATCTCTCCACGGGTGAAGTCGCCAATGACAGCGGTCACTCCGACGGGCAGCAGACTTTTTCCGGCTTCCTTGAGAACGCTGGCTGCACCGTTATCGAGTATCAGTTTTCCTTTGCTGCGCAACTGGCCTGCCAACCATTGCTTACGGGCGGCAATTCGCTCTTTTCCCGGAGAAAGCAGTGTGCCCATTTCCTCACCACCTCGCAAACGAAGCAACACGTCCGGTTCCTGGCCAGAAGCAATGATCGTATAGGACCCGGAACGAGATGCTTTTTGGGCAGCCTGAACCTTGGTAATCATGCCTCCACGACCGGATTCGCCAGCCTCTCCTGCAAGCCTGAGCAAGGACATGTCGTCCGCTTTGCCGTAGCGAACAAGCTGAGCGCTTTCAGACTGTGTTGGGTTCAAATCAAACAGCCCCTGCTGATCAGTCAACAGTATTAGGCATTCAGCATCGATCAGATTTGCAGTGAGAGCGGCCAGGGTATCGTTGTCTCCAAAAAGGATTTCTTCGTTGACCACAGCATCATTTTCGTTGACCACGGGGACCACTCCCAAACCCAGTAGTTCACGGATGGTATTTCGTGCATTGAGGTAGCGCTGTCGGTTGGCAAGGTCGGCATGAGTGAGAAGTATCTGCGCCGAGTGCACGCCGCGTTGCCTGAATGCGGCCTCGTAGCTGTGCACCAGCCCGATCTGGCCAATGGCTGCGGCGGCCTGCAAAAGATGCACCTTGTCCGGCCGCTGCTTCCAGCCCAGACGTCTCATGCCCTCCCCTATTGATCCGGAAGAAACCAAAACCACTTGCATGCCTTGTTTCAATAACTGGCACACCTGCCCGGATAGGGATTCAACGATATCCTTGCGCAGTCCGACCCGGGAATCGGTAACAAGCGAGGTTCCGATCTTGATCACCCAACGGGTCGAGCGAGAGAGTATTGATCGATCAATTTTTTCCATGTCATGCATCGATTAAACTGGAGCTAGTGATTTCTGATCGGCATTGTCTTCTCGCTGCAGGATCAAGTACTGCATAATCTTGCTCGTTAACACGCGACATCCGGTGCCACTTACTGCAGAAATGGAGTAGATCGGTTTGTTCCAGTTCAGGTTATTTATGAGTGTATCCCTGATTTCATCAGCCTTGGAATCTTGAAGTGCATCAATTTTGTTGAGAACCAGCCAACGCTCTCTTTCCGCAAGTGGGTATTTTGACTTTTTAAGCTCCATTTCGATGTCGCGGACTGCATCCTCGGGATCCTGATCTGCCAGTGGAGATATATCCACCAAGTGCAACAGAAGCCGGGTTCGGTTCAGATGCTTCAGGAATTGTG
>JAPYNK010000167.1 GCA_028285825.1 Arenicellales bacterium
GCCCCCGAATGCTCCAACCGGCATCCCGCCACCGATGACCTTGCCCAAAGTCGTGATATCGGCAGTGACCCCATATCGACCCTGAGCTCCTTGTGGACCGACTCGGTATCCGGTCATCACCTCATCCATTATGAGCAGTGCACCATGGTGCTCGCAGAGCTCCTTGATGCCGGACAAGAAGCCTTCAGCCGGGGGTATGCAGTTCATGTTGCCTGCCACGGGTTCAATGATGACTGCGGCAATTTGATTATCCATCGCATCAAACAGTGCCTTCACCGAATCGAGATCATTGTAGGTTGCTGCAAGGGTATGTGCTGCCAGTGCGGCCGGCACACCCGGCGAGGTTGGCACGCCAAATGTCAATGCCCCGGAACCGGCCTTGACAAGCAGGGAATCGGCATGCCCATGGTAGCAGCCTTCAAACTTGACAATCGTATCCCGTCCGGTAAACCCTCTGGCAAGACGAATCGCAGACATGGTTGCTTCAGTACCCGAGCTGACCATGCGGATTTTTTCAATCCAGGGCAGTTGCTGGCAAATCAGGGCTGCAAGCTCGGTTTCCAGTTCGGTTGGTGCACCGTAACTGAGCCCCAAATCGGCCTGTGTCTTGACCGCATGAATGACCGATGGATGTGCGTGCCCCAGGATCATCGGCCCCCATGACCCAACATAGTCAATGTAGCGCGTACCGTCTTCAGCGTACAGGTAGGGGCCTTTTGCGTGGTGCATGAATACCGGTGTTCCGCCAACCGACTTGAAGGCACGGACCGGTGAATTGACACCCCCGGCGATCACGCCTCTTGCATGATCAAACAATGTTTTGTTGTCAGTCACTGCTCACACTTGCCGGATTTCTGATTTCAAGTAACCGGATGATCTTGTTTCGTGCTGTCCTGATCTGGTCTGCTTCCAGCAAGAACAGTACTTTTTCGTCGAATTCGGTACTCAGCCAGACAAACGGCACATCATCCAGAAATTCTTCGAGTTTTGCCGATGCGGTCCCCGATTCAACGACGATTATACCGTTTGCAGTTAGGTACTTTCCAGATTCAAGAAGCATTTCGAGTATGAAATCCAGTCCATCTGCACCTGCGCGAAAGGCGACATCGGGTTCCTTGCAGTATTCCGGCGGCAACGCCATGAATCGATCTGCCGAAACATAGGGGGGATTGCACACAATCAGGTCAAAGCGCTCTTCAATGCCTTCGAACATGTTGCCATGATTCAGGCGAATACGCTGTTGCAGCCCATAATCCGAGATGTTACGGGAAGCCACATCCAGTGCATCGCTTGAATTATCGCTGGCGAGAACCACTGCATCCGGGAAGGCCAGAGCACAGCAAATTCCCATGCACCCACTCCCGCAACACATATCCAGTATGGTTCTGACCTGAACAGGATCGACCCATGGCTGAAATTGATCGGGAATCCATTCCGAGAAATAGGAGCGGGGAATAATTGCCCTTTCGTCGATATAGAAGCGATTTCCCGAGAACCATGCTTCTTTCAGGATATATGCCAGGGGTTGTCGGGATGCAATGCGCTCATGCGTTATTGTTGCGATGATTGAGATGGCATCATCGGTCAGGAGCAACTCATGCGGGATATTGTCATCTGACAGGCAGGCTGAAAATTCCAGACCTGATGCGGCATAAGCAATACGCAGCGCCTCATCATCCGCATCCTGGAAGCCCTGACCATAGCTGAGGCCGGCAGCCTCCAGTTGCCGGGCGGTCCTGACGACCGCCTCAGAGAATCTCACGAGGTATTTTTGCTGGCAGT
Organism: Arenicellales bacterium; assembly: GCA_028285825.1. Taxonomy (GTDB): domain Bacteria; phylum Pseudomonadota; class Gammaproteobacteria; order Arenicellales; family Poriferihabitantaceae; genus Poriferihabitans; species Poriferihabitans thioversatilis. The sequence continues at coordinate 1,783 of JAPYNK010000167.1, forward strand.
GAACGGGCTTGTCGAGTCAACCAGCAATGTTTTCGCCATGAAAGAAGGGATTTATCGCCCGTAACGGGACTGAAACCGACTGACCCGTCCAGCCGTATCGACAATTTTCTGCTTGCCGGTATAGAAAGGGTGACATGTCGAACAAATTTCAACATGCAGGTCATGGCCCAGAGTCGAGCGTGTTTCAAAGGTTGTACCACAAGCACAGGTTACCTTGATCTTGGAATATTCGGGATGAATATTGAGCTTCATCAGAGTCTCCGAAGTCACTTAAATTTCTGGTTTGGCTGGGGTGCCGACCTTGATCCGGCCAGAATGCGCGATGCTATATCGAATGACAGCAATAGTCAAGCCGATATTGCGGTTTGAGGTCCTACCGGTTGATCGAACGAATGAACTCTTCATTGGTCTTGGTTGCCTTTAACTTGTCAATCAGGAATTCTATGGCCTGCAAGTCGTCCATGGGATGCAGCAACTTGCGCAGCAGCCAGATTCGCTGCAGTTCCGCCGGATCAGTCAGCAATTCCTCACGGCGCGTACCGGACCGGTTAATCACAATCGCCGGATAGACGCGCTTTTCAGCAATCCGACGATCAAGGTGGATCTCCATGTTGCCCGTCCCCTTGAACTCCTCATAGATCACATCATCCATTTTTGAACCGGTATCAATGAGTGCAGTCGCCAGTATCGTCAGGCTGCCGCCCTCCTCAATATTCCGCGCCGCCCCAAAAAATCGCTTGGGACGCTGCAGCGCGTTGGCGTCAACACCGCCGGTCAATACCTTGCCGGATGCCGGTGCCACCGTGTTGTATGCGCGGGCAAGACGGGTAATCGAATCAAGCAGGATCACGACATCCTTTTTGTGCTCAACCAGTCGCTTGGCTTTTTCAATCACCATTTCGGCCACTTGGACATGGCGTGATGCCGGCTCATCAAACGTCGAGGAAATCACTTCTCCGCGAACCGTACGCTGCATGTCGGTGACCTCTTCCGGACGTTCATCAATCAACAGCACCATAACCACCGTTTCAGGGTGCAATGAGGTTATGGACTGGGCGATTTGCTGGAGCATCACGGTCTTCCCGGTCTTTGGCGCAGAAACCAGAAGCCCCCTTTGACCCTTGCCGATAGGAGCAATCAGATCAATCACCCGTCCCGCGAGATCTTCCGCAGAACCATTCTCTCTTTCCAGGCGCATCCGCTCATCGGGATGCAGTGGAGTAAGATTTTCAAAGAGGATTTTCTTCTTGGCGTCTTCCGGAGGCTGGAAATTGATTTCTTCAATCTTGAGCAACGCAAAATATCGCTCGGACTCCTTGGGAGGGCGAACTTGTCCGAAGACCGTATCTCCGGTACGCAGACCAAAACGCCGAATCTGACTCGGCGACATGTAGATGTCATCGGGGCCAGCCAGATAGGACGAGGTAGCAGAGCGCAGGAATCCGAAACCATCCTGAAGGATTTCAACCACCCCGCCGCCGACGATTTTTTCGCCCCGCTTGGCCTGGGCCTTGAGGATTGCGAATATCTGATCCTGCTTACGTAGACGACCGATGTTTTCGATGTTGAGCGATTGCGAGATTTCGGAGATTTCGGTCGGTGATTTCGACTTTAATTCACTGATATTGATAGGCATAGTGAAATACGGAATGGGGGAAGTGTGGAAACCAGTTCAAGGGCTGGTCAGAAATGTCAAAACCCCTGAAGGAAAGAATCAGGGTTCTGCCGTTATCAAGGAAGACTAAAACGGTTAGCCGGTATGTTACAGTAATTGGCGTTTGGGTTCAATGGCAACTTCGCATCCGTTACTGGACGCATTCCGATACGGGCTTACTACCATGATTGGGTCCGGTCACATTATAGTCCGAAACCGGTTCGGCAGATCAATATTCCGAATTATCCCGGATCGGCAAAACCCGGCAGGATCTACAGGTGGCCATCGATAAAACTGGCAAGCTGGGATTTTGAAACGGCCCCCACTTTCATTGCCTCAACCTTGCCCTGCTTGAAGATCATCAAGGTCGGAATGCTTCGGATATTGTATTTCGGTGGCGTTCCGGGGTTCTCGTCAATGTTCAGTTTGGCAAAGCGAACTCGCTCCTCGTATTCAACGGCCAGTTCATCAACGATCGGAGCAATCATTTTGCAAGGCCCGCACCACTCTGCCCAATAGTCAACCAGAACCGGTATTTCTGAATTCAGGACATCCGCCTCGAAGGAAGAGTCGGTAACGTGTAATATTTTTTTCGACATTGGCTGATACAATACTATTGATGATTGAATGAAGACATTAACGTTGCACATGCCGTTCTCGACAGCGTGCCGGTATTGTAACCCATATTAACTATTTTCGAATGAAGAATAATCACCTGACGGACAGGAAATTTGACGACTTTGAGCTGGATGAAAGCCTGAAGTCGGGACTGAACGAGGCAGGATTTGAATACTGTACCCCAATCCAGGCAGCCACATTGCCCATTGCGCTGGAGGGCAAGGACGTTGCAGGACAGGCCCAGACCGGGACCGGAAAAACCATTGCCTTTCTGCTTGCCTGCTCGGATTACCTATTGCGCCAGCAGGTTGACCCCGAGAGAGAAAACAGGGATGTGCTCGCCCTGATTCTGGCACCGACCCGAGAGCTGGCCATCCAGATTCACCAGGATGCCGAAGTCCTGCTCAAGCATACCGGTCTCCGAATCGGGCTGGTTTATGGCGGCACAAGATACGATTCCCAGAAATCCCAGCTGGAAAGCGGGGTCGATCTCTTGATCGGCACACCCGGCAGGCTGATTGACCTGTTCAATCAGAAACTGTTTGCACTCAGACGCGCCCAGGTGCTGGTTATTGATGAAGCAGACCGCATGTTCGACATGGGGTTTATCCGAGATATCCGGTTCCTGATTCGACGCATGCCTCCAGCCGAACACAGGCTCAATCTTCTCTATTCAGCCACCTTGTCCTACCGGGTCATGGAACTTGCTTATGAGCATATGAACAATCCCGATGAAATCAAGATGGATGACCAGATTCAGGTGGCCAGCGGAATCAAGGAGCAATGCTACTGTCCTGCAACGGAGGAAAAGTCCTTGCTGCTGATGAATATGCTCAGGCGGTTTGAGCCGACTCGCGCCCTGGTGTTTGCCAATACCCGAATCACGGTCGATAAAATCTCCAGGCTTCTGACAAGGAACCGGATAACCCATGGAATGCTTGCGGGACATGCCTCGCAGTCCAGCCGGGAAAAAGAACTGAGGCGTTTCAAGCAAGGAAAAACAAAGGTCCTGGTGGCAACCGATGTTGCGGCTCGGGGGCTGCACATTCCCGAGGTCAGCCATGTCTTCAACTACGACCTGCCCGAAGACCCCGAAAGCTACGTTCATCGGGTAGGACGCACTGCCCGAGCAGGGTTTGAGGGCATGGCGATCAGTTTTTTATGTGACAAGTATGCTTTTGCCATTGAAGGCATTGAATCGCTGGTCGGCCATGATCTGCCGAAACATGAAATCGAGCCCTGGATGCTGGAAGCCATCAAAACGAGCCCGGATCAAGATTGCGCTGATTCCGAAAGTCCTGAATCCACGCAACCGGACCTGGACAGCATCAAACAGACCTCAGGAATCCCTGCAGACATCACGCAACCGGTCGATGCCACTGATCCGGACCGGCATTTGGAACAGGCCGAGGCACCGACCGACAAAGCAGCTGCCGGTGAAGGGCAGGCAAGCGATGATCCGAAGGCCAGGCCAAAACCTCGCCCACCCCTAGAATTCGAGACCTTCAGGGGACCGAAAAACCGTTTCAGCAAGCGATTTGGGGAAATTCCGATGATTGGATAGAGCGGCTGGCTGGACCATGCCGCAACATTCCAGTCAGACCGGCAATCAAAACTTTCTTGACCCTTCAAGAAGGATCATGGAATTACCCTCGCCTGACAGTGCATCCTCTCTGTCTTCCCGAGATATCGTCAAGCCAAAATCCGTCTTCGGCCATGGACTCCAGGCATATTGCAGATGCAGGGTATCGAGCGTCTGATCCGGGGTTTCCGTGTTACCCGCATAATTTTCAGCCTGGTGACGTCCCAGCACTACATGAAATTTCGATCTATCGTTCAATGCGTAGTAAAGACTCGGCTGGATGCTGTAGGAAGTGGACGGATCCTCGTCCCTGCCCGCCGTCACGTACAGGTCCCTGCCATCCCTCCTTAGAGTGTAGGTATCGATGCCCTTCCCATAGGTAACGGAGAGCGCTGCAACGAGATCACCGATCTCCCAATTTCCCTGGAGGTCCAGTCCCCAGCCCGCTGTGCTGTTGCCGATGAGGCCTGCCGGTCCGGAGTTAAGATTCAACCGGGTACCGATGGCGGATATTCGATAATCGCCAGGCTTGCCATTTTGGTCTGGCTGCCAGGAAAGCAGAACGCTGGCAGAGTTGGCAATCTGGCCATTGGTTCCGGTTTGATCAACGCTTGTGAATGAAGGATTCAGCATCGATTCGAGGGCAACCGAAAAACCGTTTGGGGTCAGCCAGTGAATCCTGTTCCGGACATGCTGGTCATCCCGAATCCGGCTTGCCCGATCGATTTCCGGCAAATACTCGTTGAAGCTTGACCAATCCGGGCCACCGCCCAATGTATCAATCTCTCCTTCATTCAGGCGCGTCAGTCGATCGATTTGCAGGCCTTGCGACCCTTCATCTTCGACTGTCAATCTGCTCGATGATTCATTGGTGAATCGGGCACTGGGTGGAGAAGACATACTGTCATCGTCAATTGAAAGCTTCTGCTCGGAAGGGACTAGTCTTCCCGAGCTGGCATCAATCGTCAGGTCGTTCCCGCTGGATGATCCCGGCATCGTCAATCCGGAGTCGTCAGCACTGGACTGGGCAGTCACGAACAGTACCAGGGGCAAGATCAAGACCAGCCAGACAGCAGTCCTTTCCATCAAGGGTTTGACGGCAGACTGATGTGGCGAAGCTGTAGCATGGCTGAATATTGACAACATGGCACAATCGATAAATCAACGATCAGGAGGGATTTCGCATGGCACTCATCCTGCAGGCAGTCGATTGTAGGTTATTTAGGTCCGCATCTCAATCAGTGCATGGGCGAACCCCAAAGGGATCAAGGCCCGCAGATGCGCTTTTTTCCCAGGCTCTTGCTTGGGCCTCCCGACATGACTTGTGTATTTTCCCGGATTGCAGAAAACACTTTGGGCAACTGTACGAAGCTTGACTGAATCTCGTGAGTTTGCCCATTGGCTGATGGATGAGGCCTGTTTTGCCATCTGCCCACAACACTGCCCCGAATGGGTGATTCAAGGACTGCTCAAGCCCTCACTGGTTTGCGAGTGCCACACTACCCACGCGATTGACAAACTTTAGGTCATTTTCCGATGTTAGCCGCTCCAGGTTCCTGACCATTTTCGCATAGCGTGACTGATTCTCCATAAAGCCGCTCAGCACTACGCGCCCAAGCCCAAATTCCAGAGTAAAGCTTTGCAGTTTCGCCACTTGCTTGAGTGTTGGCTCCAGAATCTCGTACCACAATGAATCCGAGATATTCGGCTTCGCGCTCAGGTTGTCGATCAACCGGGCATTGGGCATGACTTTGGAAACCATGGCCAATATACCCTCGATCTCGCCTTGTTGCGACAGTTCGCCTACAAGATATACTTCGTTTGCGTCTTCGCTGACAATTTTGAGATAGGAAACCCGCTCCGGAGTTATATCCACATCGAATTTGACCGAACGAATTCCTTCAAGCAACGACACATTCTGCTCCAGTTGATTCATCGCAGTCATGTTGAAAACATCGCCATAAACCAGAAGGTCCCGGCCTTCGACTTCGTATTGAATCTTTTTGGCAGCCGGAATTGAAACCGCTTCGGAAACCTCCTCATGAATTCTGGACTCAATCCTGTCAACTTCGACATAGGTCGCCATAAACATCAGTAAGCCCAGGAGAATGACGGACGACACCAGTGGCACCCGATTCAGCAGCAAGAAAGCAGAAAACCTATCGGGATTGTTTAGCTTCATGGGTTGGTCCGGCTATGTTTGGCACTGTGGACAGAAAAAACTCGAGCGTTGCGCAATGATTCGACTGAGGATTGCATGACCACAATTTACGCATGGTTCACCGGCACGGCCATAAACCAGGAGTTGCTGCTCAAAATATCCAGGGCGACCATCTGTCCCCATGAAATCCTGAATCGTGGTACCACCCATGTCAATGGAATTCCTCAAAATGTCCCGGATTTCAAGGACAAGCCTATTGTAGCGAGACAAGGCAATTCTTGAACATTTCCTTCCCGGGTGTATGCCCGCCTTGAACAACGATTCACTCGCATAGATATTCCCGACCCCGACCACAACAGATTGATCCATTATATATGCTTTAATCGCCCGCTTGCGAGTTCTGCCCATTTGATAGAGGCATGACCCGGTAAAACCCTTCTCGAGTGGCTCCATGCCTAATCTGCTCAAGAGTTCATGCTGGTTCGGGTCCCCCTCGCAATAGATCATACTCCCGAAGCGTCTTGGGTCGCGGTAGCGAATCACGAACCCCGCATCCGTCGTGAAATCAAAATGATCATGCTTTTCTGGCATTGACTGGGAAGTGGTGACCCGAAAGGACCCCGTCATGCCAAGGTGAATTAACAGCCCACCCCGATCCAGAATGACCACGATGTATTTTGCCCTGCGCTGAATATCGACGACCTTGCGGCCTTGCAGCCGCTGTTCAAGATCGGCCCGGATTGTCCAACGCAGTCGGTGCTCCCGAATCGTTGCACCAACAATCACCGCACCTTGGAGGTAGGGACGGATTCCATTGATTGTGGTGGTAACCTCTGGCAGCTCAGGCATCCATTGACACGGGGAGGGTCAGTGGCTATAAGCGTATCACCCCTTTAGCGAATGTCAAATCCCGTGAGTTACCTGATTACCAATGTCTACAACGGCACCTCGTTTTATTGCCAAGATGGCGAATCGGTGATTGATGCAGCATTGCGCGAGCAACGGATTTACCCGTATGGATGCCGGAATGGCTCCTGCGGCGCCTGCAAGACCATGCTGTTAAGCGGAGAAATTGATTATGGCATTTATGCAGAACATGCCCTGACTGAAAATGAAAGGCAACGGGGACAGGTGCTGTTGTGTCAGGCCAGGCCACTGTCTGATATCGAGATTGATGTCAGGGAATTACGGTCAGGCAAGGATATTCGAATCAGGATGATGCCATGTCGAGTCATACGTCTCGACCCGGTAGCCCAGGATGTGGTCTTGATGTCTCTGGCCCTGCCGAAAGGACAAGACTTCAATTACTTGCCGGGCCAGTACATTGATATCGTCTTGAAAGATGGTCAAAGAAGAAGTTTCTCGGTTGCCAACCTGCCAGACGAAGCGAGTGAGAAGGGTCTTGAGCTGCATGTCCGCCGGGTACCAGACGGTCGCTTCACGCCACGAATCTTTGATGGCTTGCGCCTTCGTGACCTATTGAGGTTTGAGGGCCCTTTTGGCACGTATTTTTTCAAGAGCGATTCTGGCTCAAAGTTACTGATGATTGCCGGAGGGACGGGATTTGCACCCATCAAGGCACTCATCAAACAAGCCTTGAATGAGCATCCTGAAATCCGAATCCACCTGTTCTGGGGAGCGCGGAATGAACAGGATCTGTACATGAACGACTGGATCCGGAATCTGCAAAAGACCCATTCAGGGCTTGACTATACGCCTGTTCTTTCCGAGGAATGGCCGGACCATTGGCAAGGAGAAACCGGCTTTGTGCACGAGGCCGCCTGTCTCCATTACGACAGCTTTGCAGAATTTGACGTTTACGCCAGTGGTCCACCCATCATGATCGAAAGTGTTCGGAGCAGTTTGCTTGAGCGGGGCATGAATCCGGATCAATTCTACTTTGACTCATTCGAATTCGCGCCCCAAAGCACCTGACATGTCCAGACATATGCCGTATCATGCGGCAACCGTCAGTACAGTCGCAAGTATTCTCGAACTTCCCAGTCGGTCACGGCCTGATGATAGCGATTCCACTCGTCAAGCTTGTACTGGACATATGAATTCAGCATTACCGGGCCCATTACCTCTTTCGCCAGATCGCTTTTTCCCAATCCATTGACGGCCTCATGGAGGTTGAGAGGCAGGGCATTAAGTTCACGTTTGGCCTTCTCATCATCCGACATGACATACAGGTCTTCATCTAGCGACGGACCGGGATCAATCTTGTTGACAATACCCTGAACCGAAGCAGCCAGGGTCATCGCGAATGCAATGTATACATTCATGCACATGTCAGCGGCCCGGTTTTCGATTGCATAGCGGCTTTGTGGTAGTCGCAACATCGCGGAACGGTTGTTTGATCCATAGGCCATGTGGGTTGGCGCCCAGGTATAGCATCCACCTTCGAATCCGCTGACTTGAGAGACCAGCCCGTTGTATGAATTAACGGTCGAACACGCGATTGCGGTGATCGCAGCACCATGATGCAGAATACCGCCCACGGCATTGAACGCTTCATCGCTCCAACCCCCTCCCGGCTTCTGGTAAATATTGACTCCAGGTGCATCGGTACGCTGCATGGACGTATTGAGATGAGCTCCGGATCGCCAATCGCCGGTCGTCGGTTTCGGCATGAAGGTCACGAACATGCCATGCTGCTTGGCGATTTCCTTGAGAATGGCTCTCAGAAAAATGAAACGATCTGCCATGGCCAGTACGTCCGTGTAGTGAAAATCGAGTTCAAACTGGGAGTAAGCGCCTTCAGCAACCACGTCATGCAGATTCCAGCCGAGACCTTCAAGGATATCGATCAGCTCGCCCAGGAATCCCATTGCATCAATCGAATATTCGAGATCATAGCCGAACGCCTGTCGTCTGGGTCTCAGGCCCTGACCCGGTGCTGGATCGTTATCAAATGCCTTGACTGGCATGCCGTTTTCGTCCCATTTCATGGTAATGAATTCGGGTTCAATGCCAGCATGCATCGCAAGCCCCTGATCCGCTGCCCTGGAAATGGCCTGCTTCAGCGTATTGCGAGGACACAGGTTATAGGGCCTGTCTTTCCAGAACAGGTCCGAAATAACCCACGCACAGGAAGAATCCCAGGGACAGATTTCCAGGGTATTCAAGTCGGGCACCGGAACCTGATCCGGGTCATGCGGCCCCAGTTCGGGTACGAATGATACCGAATGAACCGCGAATTGCGGGCCCTTGCCGGCACACAGCAACTCAAAGTCACTCATCGGTACAGGTTTCGTCTTGGGCACGCCGAGCAGGTCAATCCAGCAGGACAAGATGTATTTGACGCCGACCGCTTCAAGGCGTTTTTTCTCTTCGGCAACCCGCTTTGGATCGGGCAAGGACTGTTCCAGGGTTTCAGGAAATAATGAACTCATTGTCTTAAACAGATTGTTATTTTGGGAATTGATGTTACAGCTGGTTTCCAGCTTATCAGCTGGATGTTTCGCCTTGCAAATGCCAATTCCTCTACATCAATCATTGGCTTACTATTGAGACGATAACCATGTAAAGAATGAATCATGCCATATTCTGAAGCATTTTTGTGTCATTGCGAATAACTCAGGCTGCCTTTTGTACTCAGGGCAAAGACACCCAATCGAGAGTGCCGGGGCTTTGTGCCGAGGGAATTTCCCGAGTTACTTTTTCCGGTGAATGTCCATAAGTCAGTGATTGGGGCCGTTGCATTCCTCAACTGGAAATGAATGGCTGTCATGCGAACGTTCCCATAGCAAGGATTTCCACCAAAACAGATTCTTCAGCGTACTGACCAGAAGGCTCTTGCCGAGCGACGGAGCGGGAGAGAGGGTAGAATTCGCCTTGACATGATTTCGATCGTCAAGGAAAGGTTGATAAATGCTGAAAAGCCCAAGATCAGTAAAGGCATGCGGACTGTTATTGATGCTCATCACTGTGCTCATGATGGAGGTACTGCCTTTTGGCAATAATCGTGCTCATGCCGAATTGATGTACCGGGGCATCAAGATTGCACCCGAGCATCGCTGTTCTCCTTATGATCGAGATAGCTATGCTTACTCTCAATCGGTTGAGCTCGAAATTATCGAGAGTCTCGGGGGAGTGGTTTATGGACCCTATTCAGGCACCTGCTTCCACAGCCGCTACGAGACCGATATCGAGCACATCATTTCCCTGTCCGAGGCCCATGATAGTGGCCTGTGTGCAGCGGGAGCCAGCATTAAACGGCAATTTGCAAGCGACCCGCTGAATTTGACGCTAGCCAGCCCTCGGGTAAACCGATATCAAAAATCCGCCAGGGATCTGGCTGAATGGCTGCCCGCAATGAATGTCTGCTGGTACGCTGAGCGAACACTGCAGGTTCGCAGAAAATACGGGTTGACCATCGACTTCAACGAGGCCAATGCCATTGAAAACGTATTGTCGGCATGCGAATCAACCAGCATGGTTGTGCAGTGCAGGGTTCGCACAGATCCGAAACCGAGAACCGGACAGGACAATGCCATTCTTGCACGATATGACGATGATGGAAATGGACGAATTACTTGCCGCGAAGCCATCCGTCACGGCATTGCGCCCGTCCACGAATCACACCCGGCCTATGTCTTCATGCAAGATGGCGATGGCGATGGAACGGTGTGCGAATAGGATTGACCCGCGTCCGAATACCTGAAATTTCTTCATTGCCAAACCTGCAGGAAGCTGTTCACTGCCGCAGGGGTGTAGCCGTTTCCCGTCACCCACTGACTGACTTGACTCATGCCTTTCAGGGCTTCCGAATCCGGTTTGAGAAACA
>JAPYNK010000168.1 GCA_028285825.1 Arenicellales bacterium
GCACATGCTGCACCAACTCATCAATCAGATAACGACCTCCAGTATCGCCCTTGATTGTGAGCAGGTCCCGAAAGAATGGCTTCGGACACAATACGGGATTGCCTCATTTGCCGGCAAAGACTGGCACGCAGATTTTATCTCCTGAACTCCAATGGGCATCAATCAATCGAAGGGAGACATCAGCAATCAGGCCGGGCATGTCGACAAGAAAGAGGATTGCCCCACTGACCGAACTTGGCAAAGAACGAATGCCGATACTCAGCGATGCTGCCATGCCTTGACGAAAATTCCAGTATCAAGGTCTGGACGAATAAAAGACGGCTAAAATGTGTCACCTGATACGGGGAGGGGCAGGTGGATGATGCAGCCCGGGAATTCGTGATCGGTTTGTTGAACCCGGACAAGGTTGAATTGGCTCTTGTGGATGCACTATGTATCAACCGTTGTTACCGGCCAGCATCTCCCTCCGAGACTTTAATGAGTTCTTGCGCTCTGGCATTTCGACGGTCTGGAATTCCCGGCAGTACATGACCGCTGTAAATTCGCGCACTTACATGTTCTCCAGCGTCAGCAATAACATTGACTTGGGCAGGAAACAAATGCCAGGCCGTTGTTGGGATCTCCAGAATCAACCCACTTGAACCTATCGCAGTGCCTTTTTGGTAAAATGCACGAAATCCCCATGCATGCCACTCGGCGGACATATTTAATCGTTACTCCTCATTGACCCGGTGGAGTTCTGTCTGGTGAAAATCGTGCTTGAGGAATGTTCGCTGAACAAGTGTCGTATTCAACCTTGCCAGCCGCCACTCTGTTGTAGTGGCATCTAGAGCAGACTGCCCGTTCCATGGTACCGAAACTGTGTCATCTCTGACCGCTGCAACCTTTGACGCATTCCAACTCCTGCTGTCATGGGATCAGGAGCTGTGGGAAATCATTGGCATCTCTTTCCGGGTCTCCGGCACTGCCATTCTTGTTTCGGCTCCGCTTGCCTTACTGACCGGATTCTTTCTCGCCTACTTCGAGTTTCCAACGAGACGTGTTCTGATTTCCCTGTTCAATACCCTGCTGGCATTCCCAGCCGTGGTCGTTGGACTCATAGTATACCTCATGCTGTCCAGCCAGGGACCACTTGGAGACTGGAAACTGCTCTTCACGCAAACCGCAATGGTCATTGCCCAGTCAATTCTTTGTACCCCAATTCTGGTTTCCATGGGACACTCCGCTTTTCAGGCTGCTGATCAACGCGTCTGGGAAACGGCAAGAACCCTCGGAAAAGCACCTGTTGCTGCGTTTTTTGTAGTAGTCAATGAGGTGAAGTTCGGCCTGCTGGCAGCTCTTCTCGCTGGATTTGGGCGAATCATTGCCGAAGTTGGCGCATCCATGATGGTCGGTGGCAATATCCTGCATTACACGCGCAATATACCAACCGCAATTGCCCTGGAAACGAGCAAGGGCAATTTCGCTCAGGGAATTGCACTCGGTATGGTTCTCTTGTTTCTTGCCTTCTTTCTGAATGCAATGCTGCAGTATTTCCAGGGCAGAGGGAGCTTCAACCATTGACTAACCCGCATCAGATAGCCTACTCCATGTTGTCCAAATCATGGGACAGGAAACCATTGCTCAGATCCGTGGACATTACGGCTGTCTCTGGACAATTCAGCGTACTCTGCGGAGAAAATGGCTCTGGAAAAACCACCTTGCTCAAGATCATGACTGGACTGGTTCGGCCTGACCAGTGCCAAATCGACCTGAACGGAAAAGAATTGTCATGGAAACAGGCCAGAAGCCACTTGATCAAGCACACGCTTTATCTGCATCAAACTCCATACATGTTCAGTGGTAGCGTGCATCACAACTTGATGCTGTCATCCAATCAGGGTGACAATTCAGCCACGCAAAAACATCGCATACAGGAAGTTCTGGAATCTGCAGAGCTCGATCAGCTTAAAGACAAATCAGCCAAAACCCTCTCCGGCGGACAGCAACAACGGGTTGCTCTGGCCCGTGCATCCGTGAACGGTTCTTCATTTCTGTTTCTGGACGAGCCAACCGCAAGCATGGATACAGAATCAGTTAAGCGTACCCTCGGCTTTTTACACCAATTAAAGCAAGGCGGTACCGCAATACTGGCATGCACCCATAACCCGGAGACTTTCGAGGCATTGCTGGACCGCCTGCTGGTGCTCGAGAACCACACCCTATACGAACAATAGCATCATGGCCAAATCAGCCATTACAGGATTAGTGCTCGCTGGCGGGCAAGCCCGCCGCATGGGCGGAGTGGATAAGGGTCTTGTCGACATCAATGGGCAGACCATCGTTGAAAAAATCACCCGCAAACTGGAGGAACAGTGCACAAATGTGATCATCAACGCAAATCGCAATCTGGAACTATACCGCCAACTCGGCCATGAAGTCATAACAGATCAAACCAGCGGTTTTCAGGGCCCGCTTGCGGGGATGTTGAGTGGCCTCAAGTCAATCCGGACAGAGTGGCTAATCACGGCACCTTGCGATGGCCCGTTCCTGAGCAATACCTATGCAAGTTCCATGCTTAATGCCGCTCAATCCATTGGCGCCCCCATTGCGGTGGCAAAAGACCATGAGCGGCTACAGCCGGTCTATACTCTGCTTCACGTATCAACCCGGGACTCACTTGAAGCATTTTTGAATTCGGGTGAACGCAAAATAGACCGATGGTTTTCCGAGTTCAAGTTCGCAGAAGTCCTGATCACCGATTGTGATGACATGTTCGAGAACATCAACACCCCCGAACAGCTGGAAATATGCCGGGGGAAACTTGCCCGGAATCAGGCAGAAGACTGAAAAATCCTCAAGCAAACTCAACCGTGATTCTGCGATTCTGCCTGCCCTTGTTCTTGATGCTCACTACCCTGACCTTGCCGATTTCACCGCTATTGGCAACGTGTGTCCCACCACATGCCTGCAAGTCAGCTTCGCCGAATCGGACCAGACGCACCGTGCCAGCCCCGGATGGGGGGCGAACTGACATGGTCTTGACCAGTTCCGGCCGCTCCTGCATTTCCTGGTCAGTAATCCATATATAGGACATCGGATGATTGCCTGCAATAACTTCATTCAGCTTCTCTTCCAGTTCCAATCGAGACGGTGCATCCGGCAAATCAAAGTCCAGCCTGCCACTGCCATCACGTATCGAACCGCCAGTCACGGGAGCGGGTACAACCGCACACAACATGTGCATGCAACTGTGCATGCGCATCAGCCGGTATCGATGCTCCCAGTCAATGTGAAGGGATAGCTTGTCACCCAAAGCGGGCAATTTCCCACCCTCTTCCAAAACATGCAAAATGCACCATTGAATCGGATATTCGCTGCTGGATTTGAGCAGCAACCCTGACTGCCATCAACCCATCCGGACCGGAAACCAACGGATCCCTGCCAGTCCTTACACAGTCGATGAAATGATCAAGCTCTGCATTCAAGGGCAATTCTGGCACAATCTCAATCGTGCTTTGCACCAGATCCGGAAATTCCCGATCATGCCCGGGCTCACCTAGTCGAATCTCCTCAATCTGCTGGGATTGAAAGTCCAACCCCAAATAACGGTCTTTGGCAAACACCCGAATGCGACGCGTCGCACTCCTTGAAACCCGGCTGGCTGTGACATTGGCGACCGCATGATTGGCAAATTCAATGCGTGCATTGGCGATATCGACCTGATCAGTCAGGACCTTGCAGCCACTGGCGTAAATCGACGAGATATGCGAGTTAACCATCGACAAGATGATATCAATATCATGAATCATGAGATCGGAAACCACATCAACATCGACGCTGCGATTGCTAAACCGCCCGAGCCGATGAACTTCAATGAATCTCGGGGTTTTGGCCCGTTCCTTGAGTTCGATAACACCCGGATTAAAACGCTCGAGGTGCCCAACCTGAAGTATCGCACCATGACCATGAGCAAGATCAATGATTTCCTGTGCTTCATCCACATTTGATGCCAGGGGCTTTTCGATCAGGGCATGCACTCCCCGGGTCAGAAATGATCGGGCAACGGATAGATGGTCACATGTTGGCACGACAATACTGACAGCATCGATTTGCCGAGGGAGATCTGCAATTTCGGTCAATGACTCTGTACTGCATTCCCGGGCCACTTCCCCGGAGCGAACTGGATCAATATCCATGACCGCAACAAGATCAACATCCGGCATCTCTGAATAAATGCGGGCATGGCATTTTCCAAGATACCCTACGCCAATAACCGCAACCTTTATTTTTCTGTTCACGCCGTGTATGAATGGATGCCGGGTTTTTCCGAATGGGCTGGGCGATTAAAGGCCGTTTTCTCGACACAACTCATCGGACAACTGTTGACTGCCATGGAAAGAGATTCTATCGCCTTGGCTCTTGGAAATCCCTTCCTCCAGGCCAGAATTACGTCCCGTGAAGGAGTGATATCCTCGAATCGCCTGATCGCCAGCAAGCGCTTGGTGTATTCGGCAGCCCCTGCAGCTGTACAGGGAAGTATGGTCACCCCGACACCGCTGGCGACCATGTGCCGAATGGTTTCGATCGAGCCACCCTCCAGAGACTGCTGTAAATTGACATTGTCGTTTTCCCGACAGGTCGGGCATTCCTGCAATACCTGAAAGCGAAAACAGTTCCTGCGCCCCAGAAGCAGGACAGTCTCATTGACAATATCTTCGGAATGTACGGACTTCTTGCTTGCCAGCGGGTGAGATAGCGGCATGACCAGGACAAACGGCTCACGGTATACGATACGAGTCTCGACACCAGGCACTTCGAAAGGATTGGACACGATAATGACATCCAGATGTCCGGACTTCAGCTTGTTTTGCAGATCATCGGTGAAACCCTCTTCAACGATGATCGACATTTCCGGCGCATGCTCACGCAAAATCGGTATTAAGTATGGTAAAAGATACGGCCCGATCGTATAGATGACCCCGATTCTGAGAGGCTCCCGAAGGTGCGTTGAACCCTGGCTTGCGATGGCACGCAACTTGTCTGCACTTTCCAGCACAAGTAATGACTGGGCGATAATCTGATCGCCAATCCGTGTCGGCAGTATCTCTCTTGAACCTCGCTCGAAGATGACAACACCAAGCTCATCCTCAAGCTTCTTGATCGCGACGCTCAGGGTGGGCTGGCTAACAAAGCACGAAGATGCGGCTCTTCCGAAATTACGCTCCCGGGCAACGGCAACGACATACCGTAAATCCGTAAGAGTCATCCGCTGCCTTGAATCCGATGAGTGATGGGCTGCCTGTTTATTGAGGCAGCATCAGATCTCCCGCCAGAGATTCTGCAGTATTCCGTGGCAAAGGTTCAGTCGCATACGTATATTCAGGGTGGTCAACCCCGATCACGATATCCGCCCCGTCCTTGGCCTGGCGAATCATTTCCGCCGTCAATTCGAATCTCAGGAAATGCACCGCAGAGGTTTTTTCCTCGGTCTCGCGAACCAGATCCTCGTTTGCAAACGGGTGGACAGATTCCTGATCGCCAATCTGTATCCAGATAACGCACTCTACCCCGATTAAACGCTGCAGAGCCTGTTTTCGCTCTTCTACATCCTCGTATTCGATCATCAGGGTTGCCTTCCAGTTGCACCCGTCCGGAATCAAGGGATTGTAGGCCTCAAGCTCTTCGTCAATCGCGTCACTCTCGAAGATCTTTTCAATACGCAGCACCTCCTGGATTTGATACTGCATGGTCAGCCGATCTTCAAAATAAAGACGTATATTGGGTCCGAGTTGAACCTGTCGGTTTTTCTTGTGTGCGATAATCTGCCCCCGGTATTCTTGACGCTGCTGCGAATAGTCTTCAAGGGACATCAGGTCACTGCGATTCAATGGTCCATGTGTCATGATTGCTGGCCTCATCCAGTAATGACTTGAGTGAAATCTCTATATTCCATATGCCTGCCTCATCATGCTGATCGGATGACGGGTCGGTGTTTCGTCACCCATTACATGAGCAATGAAACGCCCAGCCATGGGACAGTCGCTTCCATGATGGGCAGGCTCAAACTGCCGGATCCGGTTAGCCACCGGACGAGCGATTTTTTTCGCGTTCTCATAGTGCCTGGTTTTGACTCCATAGGTACCGTCGTGACCGGAGCAGCGTTCGATCGCCATGACCTCCGTATCGGGCACCAACTCCAGGCACTCCTTGGTCTTGAGACCAATTTTCTGAACTCGCTGATGACATGCCACATGATAGGCCACCTTGCCCAGTGAGTTCTGAAAATCAGTATCCAGCAAACCCTCCCTGTGCCTCAGCATCAGATACTCGAACGGATCGAATATGTGAGCTGCCACGCTTGCAACACCCTCATCGTCGGGAAACATCAACGGCAGTTCCTGACGAAACATGAGAATACAGGAAGGAATGGGGGCAAGAATATCCCATCCTTCATCGACCAGTTTCCTGAGAACTGGAATATTTTCATTCTTGGCTCGCTCGACGGACTCGAGGTCTCCAAGTTCGAGTTTTGGCATGCCGCAGCACTTCTCCTTTTCAGCGATCCTCACCGGGATTGCATTGTGCTCCAGAACCTGCACCAGATCCTCGCCCAAATCCGGTGAGCTGTAATTGGTGTAACAGGTCGAGAACAAGGCGACCTTACCC
>JAPYNK010000169.1 GCA_028285825.1 Arenicellales bacterium
CTGGTTGCCACCGTTGGCATTGTTCTCTATATCACCGCAATGTGGGTATCCGGAATCATGCAGGGACTGATGTGGAGAGCTGTAAACCCGGATGGAACCCTGACCTATAGCTTCATAGAGAGCGTGCAGGCGATGCATCCGTTCTACATCATCCGGTTTCTGGGCGGCTTGCTCTATCTGGCGGGAATGCTCTTGATGGCCTACAATCTTGCAAGAACCCTCTATTCGCCTGCTACCGCACCCCAGCCTCAAGCCCAGGCCGCAGCGAGCTGATCAATGGGGATCCAGCAAAAAGCAGAAAAGAACATCGGGATTCTGGTCATCCTGACCCTGCTGACCATCAGTGTTGGCGGGCTCATTCAAATCGTTCCGCTGTACTTTCAGACCACGACCACAGAACCGGTAACCGGCCTGGAACCCTACTCTCCCCTCGAGCTGACCGGCCGGGATATCTATATCCGGGAGGGCTGCTACAACTGCCATTCCCAGATGATTCGACCGTTTCGGGCCGAAACAGAGCGATATGGCCACTACTCGGTGGCTGGAGAATACGTCTATGACCGACCGTTTCAGTGGGGTTCCAAGCGAACAGGGCCTGACCTTGCAAGGGTTGGCGGGCGCTACAGTGATGAATGGCACCGGATACATCTGATCAATCCCAGGCTGGTTGTCCCGGAGTCGATCATGCCGGGTTATCCATGGCTCGAAGACAAACCCCTGTCCACCTTGAGCATTCAACGAAAACTCCGGGCCCTGCAATCGCTGGGGGTTCCGTACAGCGACGAAGACATACAGAATGCGACCAGTGAAATAGAGGGAAAAACCGAGATGGATGCCATGATTGCCTACCTGCAACGACTGGGGACGGCATTTCAGGAGGCTCAATGATGGAGACCTTTCATGCCATCTGGACCGCCTTGCTGATGATCCTGTTTATTTTCATTTTCATCAAGGCATGGAGCCGAAAACGGGTTCAGGAATATGCCGAAGCATCCCGTATTCCACTAGAGGATGATAATTCGATCAACGGAAGCAGCAAAGATGGCTGATTTCACAAGTGAGTTCTGGCACTGGTTTATCGCTGTAGGAACGATACTCAGTATTCTTGCGCTGTTTCCGCTGATACTGATGAATCGCGGACACAAGCCAGAAGGCGATGCAGAAACCTCCGGTCATGTATGGGACGAAGATCTTACCGAATACAACAATCCCCTGCCCTCATGGTGGTTGAACATGTTCACCTCAAAAGGGCAGTATCAGAAAGAAATTGATGTAGCCAGGGAGCAGTTTGATCCCGTATTCGACCAGTATGCATCGTTATCTCCCCAGGACTTGACTGCAAATGTCGACGCCATGCGAACCGGCAAGCGCCTGTTTCTGAATAATTGTGCCCAGTGTCATGGATCGGATGCTTATGGAGCACCCGGATTTCCGAATCTTGTTGATAATGACTGGCAATGGGGGTCTGAACACGAACAGATTTACCAGACGATCATTAACGGACGAAATGGGATTATGCCCCCATGGGAAACTGCGCTCGGTGGTCCGCATGGGGTTCGTGATGTCACGCATTATGTCCTGAACTTGAGCGGCCAGGAGCATGACCGGGAATTTGCCAGTGCCGGAAAAGCAAAATACGATCAACTCTGCATTGCCTGCCACCAGGCAAATGGATCGGGCAACGTTCTGCTTGGTGCACCAAATATTGCGGACAGTATCTGGCTGTATGGCGGTTCCTATGATGATATCTATCACTCAATTGCCATTGGGCGAAATGGGGTTATGCCCGCCTTCAATGACTTGCTTGGCGAGGATCGCGTATATCTTCTTGCTGCCTACATACAGAGTCTGGGCAATCAAAATCAATAGCCCTCTCGATCTGTTCCCTATAGTGCTCTCATGAGTGAGGCTCTTCAGACAAGTCAGTCCCAGGATTCATCGGCAGAGCAATCGCTTTACGAGCGCCGACAACGAATCTACCCCAGGCAAGTTCGGGGTCTTTTCGCATCGTTGCGGGTGACTGGCGTGATTGTCCTGATGGGAATCTTCTATGGTTTGGCATGGCTTCAGCTTGATGCCGGGGAAGGTGTTCGTCAAGCTGTCCTGTGGAATCTTCCGGACCGGAAATTTCATATTTTCGCCTTGACATTCTGGCCTCAGGATCTGATTTACCTGACGGCCCTGCTGATTGTTGCAGCACTTTCCCTGTTTTTCTTCACTGCGATTGCCGGACGGCTCTGGTGTGGCTTTGCCTGCCCACAAACCGTCTGGACCGAGGTTTTTCTCTGGATCGAAAGAAAGGTTGAGGGCAATCGATCTCAGCAGATGAAACTGGCGAACAGTCCGTGGACTGCGGAAAAGATCACCAAGCGATCAGTAAAGCACGGGTTGTGGATTATTCTTTCGCTGTGGACCGGGCTGACCTTTGTGGGTTATTTTACTCCGATTCGAGAGTTGTTCTATCGCCTTGGCGAACTTCAGCTCGGTGGATGGGAAACATTCTGGATACTGTTTTACGGATTTGCGACCTATGGCAATGCAGGCTGGCTACGAGAACAGCTATGCAAATACATGTGTCCCTATGCCCGGTTCCAAGGTGCCATGTTCGACCGGGATACCCTGATCATTTCATATGACAGGAAACGTGGCGAGCCACGCGGGGCCCGTCGCAAGTCAGCGGACCCCGCCAGCCTTGGACTTGGCGACTGCATCAACTGTACCATGTGTGTACAGGTATGTCCAACCGGCATTGACATTCGTGACGGACTGCAAATCGAATGCATTGGCTGTGCAGCATGTATTGATACCTGCGATGACGTCATGAATAAAATGGGCTACCCCAAAGGCCTGATCCGCTACACCACGGAAAATGCCATGGATGGATTGGATACCCGCATCCTGCGTCCCCGGGTCATCCTTTACGGAGCAGTGCTGATCGCGCTGTTGACGGCCTCTGTTTTCGGGATCAGTCAGCGTCCGGCAATGGCCCTTGACGTGATTCGTGACCGCAATGTCCTGTATCGTGATCTGGGTGATCACATCGAGAATGTATTCACCCTCAAAATCATGAACAAGACCGAAACTTCTCAGGAATACCTGCTGGATGTAAACAGCGAATTGCCGCTCACCCTGTTCACCAGTGAGCCCATCGTACGAGTAGCCGCTGGACAGATTCAGGAGGTGGTCGTCCGTGCCCGGATACCGGTAAACCGCATGCCGGCAGAAGGTTTTGAGTTTAAATTCCAGATTCAGTCCCATGCCAATCCAGATCAATTCGTGACGCATGAATCACGTTTTGTGGGTCCAGGAAGATGATTGAATCCAATTCAGCCAATCCATGGAGAATCCCGGCAGTATGGCTGGTTATTGGCATACCGGCTGTGGCTGTAATTGTTGGCGTGATCATTCTGACTTTATCGATCGTCAGCTACGATGGGCTGGTTGTCGATGACTATTACAAGAAGGGAATGGGCATAAATCAATCGATCGAACGGACTGTCCGCGCAAAGGAGCTCGGAATTCGGGCGGCAATCGAGTTTTCGGATGATCCCTTGATCGAAATCCAGCTATCCACGAATCCGGATTACGCCCCGCCTGAAGACCTGACCGTTTCGTTCCGACATGCAACCCGGTCGGGCTCCGATCAAACTGTTTCCGCAAACAAGTTCGAAAATACCACCTATCGCATGCACCTGCCTCCGCTTTTGCCCGGAAAGTGGCATGTCGAGATTGCGGCCGATGGCTGGAAAATCAACCGGATTGTTCAGCGATAAATATAGAATCGAACGGATGGGCTTCACAAGGCTGTGTTGACAAGTCGGAGCCTCTTGGTATCGAGTATTTTATGGATTTCAGTGCAGGGTCGAGGTAAGATTGCGGTACGGGTCATGCGCCCCCTCTCAGGTATTAATCGTGAAACAAAACAATGCAGGTTTCCTCAATCATTGAACATATCACCGATTGGCTAAAATCCTATTCCAGTCAGGCTAATGGCAGAGGCTTCGTCATAGGGGTCTCCGGAGGAATTGATTCAGCAGTAACCTCAACACTCGTTTCCAGAACAAGCCTGCCGACCCTGTGTCTTGACATGCCGATCCATCAGGCATCCTCTCAGATCACTCGAGCACAAAACCATGTCAGGCACCTGAAGGAAACCTATCCGAACGTTTCCAGCCATCGTATTGACTTGACTCCGGTATTCGATCATTTCGTCTCGACAATGCCAGCGGTCGAGGATGAATCTTCCCGTCAGTTAGGCCTGGCCAATACCCGGGCGCGACTACGCATGACTACCCTGTATTATTTCTCAGCCCTGAACGGGTATCTCGTTGCGGGAACCGGAAACAAGGTCGAAGATTTCGGAGTTGGGTTTTTTACCAAGTACGGTGATGGCGGGGTTGATCTCAGCCCCATTGCCGACCTGAGCAAGAGCGAGGTCTATGCGCTCGGCAAGGAACTTGGGGTAAGCGGCGAAATCATGCTGGCCAGCCCTACCGATGGCCTGTTTGGCGACAACCGAAGCGACGAAGATCAGCTGGGTGCCAGTTATGAAGAACTGGAGTGGGCGATGACCTTTGATAAAGGTCAATCCGTGACGCCAACCGCTCGACAAAAGGAGGTTCTTGAGATATACGGCAAATTGCACCGGGCAAACCAGCATAAAATGCGCCCTATTCCGGTTTGCAGCATCCCGGAAGAGATGCGAAGCAGTTAGAATACTGCCTCACACAGCAACCGGCAGGTCATCCTGGCCGATCCTTCTACCACTTGGAAAAAGCACCATGAATACACTCCACCCGGGAACACCCTTCCCTGAACTTACGGTCACCAACATTAACGGCGATCGCGAAGATATCGGCAAACCCTCTGCAGATGCCGAATGGCGAGCAGTGGTTGTCTACCGCGGCCAACACTGCCCGATGTGCACCAAGTACCTCAACAAGCTCGAAGAGCAGGTGCAAAAACTTAAAGATGCCGGCATTGAAGTGGTTGCAGTATCGGCAGACAGTCAGGAACAGCTGCTTGAGCATCTGGAGAAGCTTGATGTGAGCTACCCGATGTATCATGGCTTGACACTCGATCAGATGAAGGCGCTTGGAGTCCGGATTTCGACACCGAGATCGGAGGCCGAAACCGACCATGCATATGCAGAGCCCGGGCTGTTTGTAGTCAACGACAATCTTGATTTGCATATTGTCGATATTTCCAACAATCCCTTTGTCAGACCCGATATCGAAACTCTCGCGAACGGTCTGCAATGGATCAAGGAGAACCATTATCCAACCCGTGGCACCTGGGTTGAACACTGAGCAAGGCCGGATACCGGTCATTCACATCGGGCCGGATGCTGCATTTACCTCACAATCCTGAAATGACCGTGAACTCGGGGCAGAGATGCTGAAACCCTTGAGCCAGATATTCAAGGATGGTGAAAACAATGCGGTTCGTCTTGATTTTGCCTATCGTATTGCCGAATCCGGGCTGAGCGATACCATCGCGGAAATCTATCGCAAGCATGGACGAGAAGCATGCCTATTGCCCCTGTCTGCCGTTTCTGCCGCTGGCAGTATCTACCAGCAGCAAACAGCGGGAGGGCAGCCAATCATCGGAATTTCCGTCGGCTCCAGCCCAAAACCAAAAGTCCGCAAAGGCAGTGTCGGCAGTCTTGAATCGATATCGCTGGACGAGATTGTTGTTGACCACGATAACCTGGAAATTTGTGCAGGTGCGTCAATTACCATTGACCAGCTCAATCAATCCCTGGCCGACATGCTGTCGCCAGCGTATCGGGTTCCGGGCTCGGACCTGACAAGTTATGCCTATGCACAGGTCGGCTCAACATTCATGACCGGCGGCATGGGCCCGCAACGAAGATATTTTTCCGATAGCGTCTCAGAAATTCTGCTGCACGACGGATGCAGTCTCCAGACCATCAATCAGGAACAACTGGCCAGCCATGCCGGAACCTATGGCTGGACCGGATTGGTCAGCGCGGTTCGCTGCCGATACCGGAAGCTGCCTGAACATGAAATCGCTTTTGCATTGCCCATTCACGATGATTCAAGTGCAATTTCAGGACTATTGGAACACCTGACCCCGTTTTGCTTCTTTGAATTCGGTGAGGATTCAACCACCAACCTGGTCGGCGAGTCGGATGTCATTATTGGTCTGGAACATGTTACTTCCGGATCGATGAAGCCATTAATCCAGGACTCGCCCGAGAACGTTCATGCAAGGCGTGCCAGGCAATTGTCACAGAAGTGCGATGAGATCAATGCCGACGGTATATTGTTCATTAACGGATGTACCAATCATTCTATCGATGAATTTCTGAATTTAATCGTAGATGATGCAAACAGCGAATCACTGAGCATTGGCGGAATTGATCTGGAATCGGCCGAGATCTTTCGGACCACGAGTGAAATGCGCGAACTGCGTGAAGCAATACCCTATGCCGCCCGTATGCGGGAACCGAATCACCGGTATCGCCACAAGAACCATACTGATGCAAATATTCGCCTCAACCCCGAGAATGCCGCTCATTGCGCAAAAGTACTGTGGGACATCAATAAATGCTATGTTGATGAAATGGAGCATTTCATTGAAGCAACCGATGGGTTGCAGGGAGACATTATTGTCTATGGACACATGAATCCCTATGGACTAGACCCGCACAACAGACTCACGATCGCATCTGACCATATTGATACCATAGCCAGGGCGGAAAAGTCCGTCAACAAGATCCGTTCGGATTTCTATCGTCGACTCGGCGAACTCTGCAGTGAAACCGCAAGTGAAATGATCGGCGGAGAAAAGGGCGCAAATTCGGAATATGAAATCATTCAGGCCTTTGGAAGACCTGAATCAGCGCCTTCGAATTTAAGGAAAAAGTTTCAAAAACAAGCAAAAGCTGTTTCATCGGCAGCACAAAACTTCAACTGGCGAGCCTTTGACCTCTACCGAGAGAAAACAGGATCTTTTGAACTCGGCAATGCGCAGTGAAGTCAGGTTTTTTCTTGCCAATGCATTTCCTTGACTGTTAACCCAAGCGATTCAGTAATATAATCAGCCAACAGGTTTCACAACTGGGTTGAAGATCCGATTGTTCAAGTAATGAGCAGCAGTCTTCACCCGCAAGCCTGGGTATACACAAATTTCCTTTCAAGTGGAGTAAATCATGAAATTCAAAAAATCGCTGATTGCGGTCAGCACCGCTTTTTTTCTGTCGACACTGGCTAATGCCGCAGATGAAGTTAATGTTGCCTTTTTCCTGGAATGGGCAACGCCAAACCAGGTCGCCAAAGTTGAACAGCAGTATGATGATGCTTTGGGTGTTCCGGTCAACTGGACAAATTTTGATGCAGGGACCCAAATGACTGAAGCCATGCTCGCCGGAGACATCGATATTTCCTATAGCCAGGGCCTTGCTCCCTTCATTAACGCGGTGAATGCAAATGCTCCCATCAAACTGATCTCTATTGCCGTGCAGTATCCTGCCAATGACTGCGTGGTCAGAAACGGTGAAGGTATTGACAAGAGCAATGCCAATGAACTGGAGGGCAAGTCCGTTGCCGTACCGCTTGCGACCATGGCCGACTACAGTTTCCGAATGATGATGCGTGCCCTGGATGTCGATGTTGATGAAATCAATGTTGTTGACCAGGTCCCTGCTGATGCTGCAGTTTCCCTGGCCGATGGTGCAGTCTCGATGGCTTGTGGGTTTGGTGCCGATTCAATGAGCAAAATGTATGAAGTTGGTGCTCCGCTGATGAATCTTGCTGACAAGGAAGCAGCCGGAATCATCAGCTTTGATGTTGTTTCAGTCACTGAAAGCTTTGCTCAGGAAAACCCTGACATGGTCAAAACCTTTCTGGAAGTTACAGAGCAGGCAAACAAGGAATTTGCTGCCGATCAGTCGAAAATCGATGTGATTGCGAAGGATGCCGGGCTTTCGGTTGAAGCCACCAGAAATCAAATGTCTGAATTCTACTTTCCAAGCCACTCCGAGCAGCTTTCAGAATACTTCAACGATGGCGGCATTGCCAGTGTAGCCATCTCCGTGGTTGGTGGTGCATTCGCCACGCCCGAGAATCCTGCTCTGGATGACTACAGTTCAGTTATTGATACTTCATACATGCAGTAAAGGAACTTCTGGTTTCTGAGCCGGGCATGCCCGGCTCAGCCAACCTCCTCGAGATTGGCATCCCCATCATTCGAACCTGTCGGAATAATCGTTAGCCTCACCGATGAGCGACCTCGTAACCGACAATCTCAACATGGTCTTTGATCTGCCGGATGGCAGTAGCGTCCATGCCTTGAAGGACGTAACCTTTACGCTCAGGAAAGGCGAGATCCTCTCGGTCCTCGGGCCTTCTGGCTGCGGCAAGACAACGCTGTTGAATATCGTAGCCGGATTTCTCCACCCAACTGGCGGGAGCATCAAGCTTGGCGGCAGCGTTATCGAGAAACCGGGCGTCGACCGGGGCATGGTTTTTCAACAAGGCGCCCTGTTCGAGTGGCTGACCGTTGCTGATAATGTAAATTTCGGGCTACGCATGAAAAATGCGGACAAGGCCGATACCAAACAGAAGGTTGAGGAATGGCTGGATATTGTTGGCCTTCAGGGATTTGGGGAAACCCCAACCTATCAATTGTCAGGCGGTATGCAGCAGCGCGTGGCCCTGGCACGATGCCTAATTAACGATCCGGATTTGATCCTCATGGATGAGCCGCTCGGTGCACTGGATGCCCTGACCCGCGAAAAAATGCAGTCGCTGGTATTGAAGATTTGGAAGGAAACCGGCAAAACCATCATGATCATCACTCATTCGGTTGAAGAAGCACTGCTTCTGGGCGAACGGCTGTTTGTGATGGCTCCCAGACCCGGGCGTCTTCACAAACAGTATCGATTGCCATTTGCCGAAATGGGGCTTCATGGAGATCCCCGCGAAATCAAGAATGAGGAAGATTTTGTACAGACCCGGGAAGAAATCCTTGCCATGATCTGGAATATGGAAGAAGAAATCATGGGCAAGGTCGAAGCTGCATGAATCACTGTTCATCTGGATGATGTCGCTCATGTTCGTTGCCATTTTATACATCGTATTGGTGATCGTTCTCGTCTGGTCAATCGTTCATGGACGAAAAGTCATTCGAACCGAAAGAACCGATGCCGTATTTGGCAACCCGATTCGAACGCAGGGCGGGTATCACTGGGTGGCCTGTGGGGTATCAAGCCTCATGCTTGTATGGTTCACTTTTTCCTGGGATGCGGGTCGTGCCTTCTTTCCGAATGCGGCCAATGAATTATGTCAGGTTGCCAAGCTGAATCGTGCCCTCAATCCGGTCCGTTCTGCCTTTCCTCTTGACAATCGCCATCTGCTGGGCACCCGAATCCTGAAGCGTGACCTGCATCAGATCGAACTGCTTTCTGAACAGCTGGGCGAGATGGGCCTGGCAGAGACGGACCGCGAGAAGATTTCGGCATTGATCAGCGATCTACGCCAGACACTGGTATTACAGGCCAGTACCGAATATATGGCACCTGGCATCATGGGTCGATTTCAGGATGTGGCGGCTCGCATCAAACAACTGGCTCGAGATATTCAAAGCGAGGATTTTCCAGGACCAGCAGATGAAACCCGGTTGGCTGAGGCTCTTGCCCAGCCCGGCTGGGGCGAATCCAGCACGGAAATACCGGTTCTGCCAAAAACCGAGCGAGGACGCATTTTTGATGCTGCTGCTGAAATCATGACCGGAATTACGGCTGACTACAGCGAGATCCGAAATGACGGACCCGATCTAACTGGACGCATTGAAGACATACGCCAGAGCATCGAAGAATTGGAGGCCATAGCCGTTCAGCAGGAACACAAGGATATTTTGAGCGATATCGAAAAGATTTCGAAACGCATTGATGATTTCAGGGTATTCCCGACTCAAGTAACCCAGGGCATTGAAGCTTCCCTGATTCTGCTTGAGCAAGCCATGCAGGACAGGCAGGGTTCCCTGAGATTCATTGATGCCTGGGCACTGCCCGGCGGAAATATTCTTGCGGGCAATAATGCCTGTTCAGAACAGGGGTCAGGACGCTGGCTGCCAAAACCATCAGACACTTTGGCGACCTTCATATGGATGGCTGATCCAGGACAGGGCTACAAGGGGTTTCCTCTGTTCTGGTACAAGATGAAACCGGTTTCAGAAATGGTGGACTTCATCGTGCCCGACTGGATCGCAGACTTGATTCCCGGAGAATACGGTCATCATGATGAACAGGGGGATATCGACTATGGCTTCAAGGACAGCATCTACAACTTCGCGACCGGGGATTTTGATTCTTTTTCAGTACCTGTGCCCACCGGGCATATCTGGGATTCAATCCTGCGAGTGCTAGCAGGACTGTTTCTGGGGATTTTGCTTGGCGTCCCTCTGGGGCTATTCATGGGCTTGTCGCGATTTGCCAAGGGTTATTTTGACCCTCTTGTCGAGCTTTACCGACCTGTTCCGCCCCTGGCCTGGGCTCCCCTTATACTGACCATATTCGGTATTCAGGATGACGGCAAGATCTTCCTGCTCTTCATGGTTGCATTTGCCATCATGGTCATCTCTGCACGGACCGGCGCAACAGGCACTCAGCTTTCCAAAATCCATGCGGCACATTCTCTGGGGGCATCCAATCGGCAGATTATCCAGCAGGTCATTCTTCCCAACTCCCTGCCGGAAATTCTGACCGGCATTCGCATATCCATTGGCGTCTGCTGGGGGACACTGGTTGCAGCAGAAATGCTGGCCGGTACCACTGGAATTGGCTTTGTCGAGAATGTTGCTAGAAAGCAGTCGGACTATGAGATCATCTGGATGACAATCATTGTCATGGGGGTGCTCGGACTCCTGTTCGATCTGATCATGCGTTTCGTCATTGACAGGACCATACCCTGGCGAGGCAAGGGTTGATACCGATACCCTGTCCGGGGAGTTGGCTTGCTTCCAGATTGTCAATCACGGTCCTGTTTTGGGTACAATCAACTTTGCGATGAAGTTGGTTTCACGCCTTGCATTTCCATCCTTGACTCACCATGAATAAATCAGTAAACATCACCGTATTCCGCTGGGCCGGCGCATGGGGCCCGTTTAAGGTCAAAATTCCCTGTGGGGAATGCTCTCTTACCAAGGACATCATCCAGGACTGCATTGATACCGATCTTCAAGGATTGGACGTGGAACTTGAATTGCGAGACTGGCTCACTGAATGGTGGAAACCATTGCCCAAAGGCGGCTGGCATGCCCCAATTGTGCTGGTGAATGGAAAAATGGTTTCACAAGGTGCAGCACTTAACAGGGGACTTCTCACCCAGTCTGTTATCGAAGAAGCAGTGCATAACAAGCCGATTGAAGGGAATCACTTGTTCGGCAAGGAAACATGTCCCCATTGCGTTAATGCCAAAGCCTACCTTGAACAGGCCAATGTCGAATACCAGTACCATGATGTGGTCAAGGAACCCGGAGGGCTTTATGAGATGCTGGCCAGAGTCAAGCCAATCATTGGGCCTCGTACACCCGTTACGGTTCCCCAAATCTGGCTGGAGGGAGAATATGTTGGAGGCGCAGACAAACTCAAGGAATTGCTGAGTCTCGACAAGGTTGAGCCCAATCCTGATCGGGGCCAGTGCTCACTGTCCCCAACCCGAAACTAGCAACCGTCTATTCGCAGGGAATTCTCAACCGGCTTCCCTGAGCAGGGAAGCAACTTCCCGGTCGCTTGCAGGAAGTAGCGGTCCGAACCGGGAAAAACAGACAGGTCGGGAGCGCATGAACGAATGCTCAATGTGTGTTCCATCTGTCCGGAACTGTCTTTATACGCCACCACTGTTTCCGGGAATGCGGTACTCAGTTTTTCGGTTAATGCTGGCGAGAACCCCATCCCAGCCATGGGCGGAATGTGATAAAGGCAGATTTTCAGCCGTGGATTATCCATGCTCTCAATCAGTCTTCGAAAATAGGCGAACAGCCCTTCATCGGTGGCGTTCTTGTAGAAGAAAGGGGGCAACAGCATAACTGCACGACAGCTTCGGTTCACGGCATGGCGAACGAGCTGAAGCGTTTCAGGAAAATTGCAAAGACCCGCTCCGGGCATAATCTGCGAAGGATTGATGCCTCCGTCAATCAGGCAGTCCACCGCGTTCATTCTTTCTTCAACAGACATGCTGAGGGCTTCACCGGTTGTGCCAAACGGCGATAAAACGTGGATGCCTGAATCCAGCAAGTTTCGAGCGTGCTGCAAGTACAGATCACCATCGAAACTCAGGTCATCATTGAATGGAGTAAGAACTGGACAGATGATTCCCTTCATGGATTCCTCTTTGGCTGGCATTAAGTTGATCTGCTTCAACATGCAATGCCTGATGCATGAATGCTGGATTTATGACATCAGGCTACTCACTCACTGCATGAAGCCGCTTCAGATTCAGAAAGAATCGCGTCAAGAGGCATCATGCACGCAACTGTCGTTCATGGCAAGCATTTTCTCATCTTCAGCGCATGTCCCGTTCGACACCTTTCCCACCAAGCCTTGATCATCCGTTAGCCAAAAATCAATGAATGGTTTTTGGTAGTGATGCAGTGTATGCGCATCTTTCTCACCGAAAAGACAATGACCACTATGAGCAGGCACAGAAATCACAAATCTCAAAGACCGAAGGATCGGAATGGTTTGGCTTGCAGCACACTGTCCATGCATTCAGGGATTCGATTCGATGCACTTGGCCGGCTTCGTGCAGTTTGTCGAGTGCTCTGTATACAGTGGTCGCTGCGGTCACCCCGTCCTGGCGAAGCGCCTCCAGGATTTCATAGGCGGAGAATGGACGTCTCTGCCCCCTGAGAAATTCGAGCACCCTGTCCGCATGTGTGAAACGCAATAATTCCGACGGCATCTAGCACCTCTCTGGTTATCAGCCCTTGACTGTCAAGTCTTGAAAATTGTAGACGATGAGGTTATATTCTACAATGTAACAATGTTACATATAGCTGATATGGACCACAATAAGCCAATCCTGTCTTTTTGCACGACCTGCCGAGACGGCCAGGAGGTCGTTCAGAGGGGTATTCGTGGAGGTACTCGTCTCGCCCGGGCGTTCCTGTCATATAGTGAATCATCGCAGAAACCCGGATTCGAAATGAGGGGTGTGCAATGCATGAGTCAGTGCAAGCGTTCATGTATCGTATCACTCAGCTCCAGCGCGGGCTTTTCGTATATCTTTGGCGACCTAAACCCCGCTGAACCGAGTCACATCGAGGCACTCAATGAAGGCCCATTCCGTGCAAAACTGAATGCAGCATCATGAAGCTCAGACCGACGGTGGCTTCCAACTCTTGAGAAACATTAACAACTTTCAGGCAAATCCGGGGCCCGCAAACGCCGTACCCTTGGAAGACGGACATGCCGCCCGCGATGCCATCGATCGCCAAATGACCCGGCAGCCTTTCCTTGTTGCCGAAAAACTGTCTTTTCATGCGGCAAACGGAACTACCCTGCTGCAGGACATCTCGTTCAGCCTGGATGAGGGTGCCATTCTGGCTATAGCAGGACCGAATGGTGCCGGGAAGACCACGCTGCTTCGGCTATTGAGCGGCTCCGAAGTGCCGAAATGCGGAGATGTGCTCGTTTGCGGACGAAATCTGAAAAAGCTTTCTGCCAGGGAACGTGCCCGCGTGATTGCCGTGGTCAGCCAGCAGGAGCAACCTGATGGGCGGCTTTTTCTGAGCGACTACGTGGCCCTGGGGCAAATCCCGATTCAGACGGATCGTTCGAACCAGGCACATGCGGAGGACATAAGACGAATTCTGCATATCACAAGTCTCACCGAGCTGGCCGAAAAGCGAATGGCTGTGCTGTCGGGAGGTGAGCGCCAGCGGGCACATATCGCACGAGCCCTGGCACAGAACCCATCGCTCCTGTTTCTGGACGAACCCACCAACCACCTTGATCCGGATGCCAAGGGTCGCATGCTGTCGCTGGTTGCTGAACTGGGCATTACTGTTGTGATGATCGTCCACGACCTGGTGATGATTCCCGAATTTGCCAGCCATGTCGCCCTGATCAATGCAACGCAGCTTGCCGGGTTTGGCCCTGTCAACGAGGTGCTGACAACCGACCGTGTGCAAAGCATTTTCGGTGTTACCTACCTGCACTTTGCGCATCAGGGCCGTCTAATCCCAGCTCTGGATATCCGAAAAAGTGAAATCAGAATCGAGCGGAATAAATAATGCGTGACGCATTACCTGTCACGCGAATCAGTACATTCAACCGGAAAATGATATGAAAATGTTACGATCCCTTTTACTGGCATGCACAACTGTCATCCTTGCAAACGCCACTGCCGCGGATGTCGTCACTGTCGACAATTGCGGTGAACCCCTGGTCTTCGAAAGTACGCCTGAACGAATTGTGGTACACGACATGAACATGACGGACATGGCTTTTGCTCTGGAACTGCAGGACAGGATTGTCGGCCTGACAGGTATTACCGGCTGGTATAAAACCAGCCCGAAATTCGATGAACTTCGTGGCGACATACCGGAGCTGGCCCCAAAGTATCCGACCATCGAGAACCTGATTTCAGTGGAACCGGAACTATTCTTTGCAGGCTGGTACTATGGCATGCGCCCAGGCGGAGATGTCACCCCCGACACGCTTGCCCCTTTCGGCATTAAAACCATGGTTCTGACTGAAAGTTGCGTGCACCTCGACAAGAACCGGCCCGTGGCCAGCATGGACCTGCTGTTTGAAGACATTCTCCGACTTGGCAAGGTCATGAATGTCAGCGACAGGGCCGAAACGCTTGTCACTGAATGGAAAGCGGAACTCGCCTCTATCGAGGAACAGACCACCGGCCTGGAGAGGCTCCGCGTCTTCCTGCTCGATGGTCCCAGTGATGCTCCCTTCACGGCAGGAAAGTTTGCCATCCCCGATGCGATGATTGCCGCTGCAGGAGGCGAGAATGTTACCCATGATCTCGATACCAGTTGGGGTCGAACTTCGTGGGAAGCGGTAGCCGCCTCCAACCCGCAATTTCTGGTGCTTCTCGACTACCAGACAGGAAACGGAGCTGCCGACACCTTCCGATTCCTGCAAGATCACCCGGTCATGTCCCAGACGGATGCAGTCAAGAACGAACGCTGGATCGGCCTGAGGTATGAAGAATTGACTCCCGGCCCGGCAAATATCCATGCCATAGGGAAAATGGCAAAAGCGATGCATACAGGGTTGGATTGACTTGACTCGAACGCACCTTGCCAACTTCATTGGGGCGGCAATTCTGACCGCCCTCCTGTCGGCATCAACTCTTTATGGCACAACCCGGATTCCACTATCCGAAGTTGTCAAGGCGATTGCACTGAGTAGCGGGCTTGTTGAGGGAGACATGTCCCCACTTCACCGGATTGTGTTCGACCTACGCTTGCCACGTGCACTTTTTGCGGCCATGATCGGTGCCGGGCTAGGTATCGTGGGTGTCGTTTTGCAGACAACCACACGCAACGACCTGGCTGATCCATTCCTGTTTGGATTGTCATCGGGTGCGGCGGCAGGCGCCGTCTTCGTCATTACGGTGACCGGTGACATTCTGGGCATATGGACGCTTCCACTAGCCGCATTTTGCGGTGGCCTTGTTGCTTCAGGCATTGTGCTGGCTCTCGTGCATGGCCTGCGCACCAGCGCACCAGAGAAACTAATCCTTGCCGGATTGGCAGTATCCTTCCTCTTCGCGGCAATTACCAACTATCTCATTTTTGCGGGCGATAGTCGAGCTGCACATTCAGTGATTTTCTGGATGCTTGGCGGGCTCGGTCTGGCCCGATGGGAAACCTTTCCACTGGTCTTCACCGGACTTGTTCTGATATTGGCCT
Organism: Arenicellales bacterium; assembly: GCA_028285825.1. Classification (GTDB taxonomy): domain Bacteria; phylum Pseudomonadota; class Gammaproteobacteria; order Arenicellales; family Poriferihabitantaceae; genus Poriferihabitans; species Poriferihabitans thioversatilis. The sequence goes on from JAPYNK010000169.1 coordinate 15,904, forward strand.
ACTCCCTTTACCGCCGGCGCTGGATGGATGCGCTCCTGGCCGGCGATCTCACTGCATCAACCCTGGGCGTGCCGATGCAGGGATTGCGGTTCAGCATGTTCTTCATGGCCGCGCTAGCCACGGCCGTGTTTGTTTCCGTCGCTGGCGTGATCGGCTTTGTAGGCTTGATGGTCCCACACCTCGCTCGCGGAATTGCAGGACCGTTGCACAGCCGACTTCTGCCAACGGCAGCCATCGTGGGTGCCATACTGCTTACCGTTTCTGATATGCTGTGCAGACTTCTGCTTGCGCCGCAAGAACTTCCGGTAGGAATCGTGACGACGTCAATTGGCTCCATCTTTGTGTTCTTATTGCTGTTCAGGATGCGCAAAATGCAGAAATAGGATTCTCGCTGGCATGCAGGCATTCGCGGGTGATGACAATCGAACAACAAACCCTGCAAGCGGGAGCAGTGGATGATGCTGGCAAGACGTTCATGTGAAACGGTGGGTGTTGACAAGGCCATTCCAGCCCGGGACTGTGGATTCCCGACAACTCGGTGGAGCACTTGTACCAGCCTTTCCCTTGAGAAACCGGCCCTGATTCCGTCACGCAACTGCAATGATGGGATTGAGCATGTCAACTTTTGGCCTGTACAAATTCAAGCATTGCCACTTGAAAATCCGCATATTCCTGTTTTCCCAGGTTGCAATAGGGAATCGGGTTTCGGGATAATACGGGGACGGGCAGTGAAATTCATGATCTCAATCAATTCGTCCGCAAGTACATTTCAAGCCTGAATTCTGGATATCGAGATGCCAAACCCTGACGAACTGGTGCTGCAGGAAAACTGGAGCGACCTCGAACGAATTCGGGAGAAGCCAGATATTGATCTCGACCGCCTTCATGCATATCGCACAACCCGGCTTAAGCGGGAAATGCGGCGCCATGATGCGGCAATGTGCATTATGGTCAGCCCAATCAGTCTTCGCTATGCCATCAATTATCGCAATTATGCGGCATTCATGACACATATTCCCTGTACCTACTTGTTCTATCCCACCGAAGGCAACTTTATCCTGTATAACGGATTCGAGCCGGGCATTCCCGAGAAAAACAAGCGCGAAGGCCATCCCATTTCCTACTTCTACGGTGGTGACTGCCTCGCACAGTTTGCAGAGCTACTGGCAAAAGACATTGATGCATTCCTGACGGAGATTGGCATCAGTAATCGCAGGGTAGCCATTGAATACGTCAACCCAAGCATCACGCTAGCATTGGCGAAACTCGATATTGAAGTGATTGACGGGGTCTTGATTACGGAAAGAGCCCGCCTGGTCAAGTCCGAGGATGAAGTCAATTGCATACGCTGGGCTATTGCGGTAGCTGAACACGGAATCGGCAAGATCAGGGAATCTCTTTGTCCCGGAGTTTCCGAACTTCAACTGTGGGGACTGCTGAATTACGCCAATCTTGCCAATAATGGAGACTGGCATGATGGAAGAATGCTCTCTTCCGGCCCTCGCACGAACCCATGGTTTCAGGAAGCTTCGGAGCGAAAAGTGGAATCCGGCGATCTGGTTGCATTCGATACCGACATGATCGGACCCATGGGGTATTTTGCCGACATTTCCAGAACGTTTTTCTGCGGACCGGGCAAACCGTCCATGAGACAGAAATCACTGTATCGTATGGCCATGCAGGAGATTGAGCATAATCTGGAACTGATTAAGCCAAATATCTCGTTCTCCGAACTTCAGCAGTCTGCATTTCCGGTACCGGAGGAATTCCAGGCAGGAGCCTACCCCTGCCTTGTCCATGGTGTTGGGATGTGTGACGAATATCCGCATTTGAAGCCCCTGTATCGAGGCTGCCTTCCGTATGACGATATTCTGCAGAGTGGAATGGTGCTATGCATTGAAAGTTATATGGGGGCCGATGGCGAGAAAGACGGTGTGAAGCTTGAGCAGCAAATACTGGTCACTCCAGACGGTTATGAGATGCTAACGACTTTTCCCTATGACCCGGATCTTGCATCTTGAGAATCATGCTTCGGGACTGCTCCCAATAACCGTTCAAGTAACGAGCCAATTGCAATAGCCTGTCGATTCATCGATGCATTGGCTGGGGATTACAGTAATATTCCATTCCGCAAGAGCCGAATTACTTTCTTCCG
>JAPYNK010000017.1 GCA_028285825.1 Arenicellales bacterium
AAGCGGCACTAAAATATGGAGTCAGGTTTTTCAAGTATAATCATCTACTTTTTAAGTCGCAGACATGACGCAAGAACTAAAGCTGGGCATACCAAAAGGAAGCCTCGAAGAAGCAACCGTTGATCTGTTTTCGCAGGCTGGGTGGACTGTCAATCCCCGATCTCGCAACTATTTTCCTTCCATTGATGACGATGAGATCAGCTGTTCTCTGGTCAGAGCCCAGGAAATGGGTTCCCATATCACAAACGGGGTGCTGGATGCAGGATTAACCGGCCAGGACTGGTTAGCCGAAACGAATTCGGATGTCGAGATTATATCGCATCTTGTCTATTCCAAATCTTCCGATCAACCTTGCAGGTGGGTTCTGGTGGTCAAGCAGGATTCGGACATCCATCGCGTCGAAGATCTGGAAGGCAAAAGAATTTCCACCGAACTGGTCAACTTTACCCGCCATTACCTGGCCGAACGCAATATCAACGCTGCAGTCGATTTCTCCTGGGGGGCCACAGAAGCCAAAGTAGTCGAAGGACTGGCAGACGCCGCAGTCGAAATTACCGAGACCGGAAGCACGATTCGGGCCCATGGGCTCAGGATTATCTGTGACCTCATGGAAACTCATACCGTATTTGCGGCCAACAGACAAGCGATGGAAGTCCCCTGGAAGCAGGAAAAAATTCAACAAATTTCGATGCTCCTGGTCAGCGCGCTCTCGGCAAGAGAACGAGTGCTGCTCAAGATGAATGTACCGAAAGAGCGTATAAATGCCCTGGTGGAGAAACTGCCCAGCCTGCATGCACCGACCATTAACCACTTGCACGATGGACAATGGCTAGCCGTAGAAACCGTGGTACGCAAAGAGCAAGTGAGAGCCCTGATTCCCATCCTCAAGTCCTGTGGTGCCGAAGGAGTTCTGGAGATCGCGCTAAACAAAATGGTGCCCTGAACTGACTCTTCATCCGGATATCTCTACCTGCATGCGATGGCAGCAACAGTAAATACAGGGATTTCCTGAACGTATACGCAACAAGTTGTTGTTCACTCCTCATCGGTACCGAGAAGCTGTCAAAATTGCAGTCATTCCGCGCCAAATAAGTTTTTACCCTCCAGCCAGCAGTAATGCACGAGTTGCCGGAGTTTATGAAACTGCAAAAACAGATCACTAGCCATGGGCAAATCAATACTGGAGATGTCATCAAGGCACTAAAACGATTCGGCACGAATCTCCAGAAGGCTTCGCATTTTTTGGTCAAATACCATGCCAATCAGGTGAATCGGCTCTCCACGATCCCAATACTTCTCGGCATAGCCACGTTCCCGAATCTGTGCTATCGCTCTGTCCAGAGCCTCGTCCACCTTCACCCCATCTCTCAACATCTTGAATTCGAAAACGAAAATCTGACCGTCATGAAACACGACCATGTCCGACCGACCCTGACTGGACATGTCTTCAACCCGTAGATCGACTCCAGTCGCCCGAAAGCCCATATACAGCATGCCGGCATGCCACGCCTCATAACGGCCAAAATCCCCGCTACCACGCCATGGATAAGGCACACCTGTCAGAAAGGATCGAAATTTCTTCGCAAACCCAGGAAAGTTATTTTCCCCAAGAAGACGGGCCAGTTCGTCTCCCTGGCCTGCAACTTCGGTATCTTGACCAGCGAGATGCTCCAACAAGCCTTGGTTCAGGCTTTGCCGCACCTCGTAATTGGGATAGTCCAGCCGATACAGAGTCCGAGGTCCCCGGCGTTCTTCTCCAGTGATGGTCAGGTATCCGGTCTGGAACAGCAGGGAATCGACCCCGATGTTCCCAGCATCGAACTTCGAGATCAGTTTCTCATCTGCCATCCGGCCTTCCAGTTCCATGGGGCTCACTTGCTTCTCCAGTAATAGGCGGAATAGGAACTCTGGTGATCCGGTTTCGAACCAGTGTGCCTTGAACTCGCGTTTCCTGAATAGGAGAAGCAAGTCATAAGGGTTGTAGAGCTTGTCTTTACCAAGCCAGTGGTAGCCGTTGTACCATCTGCGAATTTCATCCCGGTCAAGTCCTGGAAGCTCCGGGGAGAACACCGTGTCCAAGTCGCTGTCAGTGTATCCGCAGATGGCAGCAAAGGCAGGGTCTAGGCTGATATTGTCAAGATTGTTCAGCTCCGAAAAAAGACTCGTCTTGGTGAACATGCTCACTCCGGTGACGAAAACAAAGCGGACATCATTTGCACAGTCCTTGATAGTGCCGTAGAGCCCGCGCAGATATTTCCGATTTACGGTAGCCATTTCTGAATTGTCGATAACATCCAGAACCGGTTTGTCATACTCATCTACCAGCACCACGACCCGCTTTCCTGTTTCGTGATGGAGCCGGTCCAGCAGATCCTGCAGTTTTTCTGGACCTGAAAGCGATTCCGCACCCGACATTCCGCACCGGCGTTCAATGATATTCAACTGGTTGAGCAAATTATTCTCCAGACTCCCGGGGTTGTCGTAATTGCCGCCGCCAAAACTCAGGTGGACTACTGGATGCCTCACGGACCAGTCCCAGTGCGGGTGGATGTCCAGACCCCGGAACAGGGACTCATTTCCTTGAAACAGTTCCTGCAGGGTATCGACCAGCAGACTCTTGCCGAAACGCCGGGGGCGGGAGAGAAAATAATGCCGCCCACTTCGAATGAGCTCTCGAATCAGGGGTGTCTTGTCAACATAGTAACAGCCCTCTTCGCGGAGGATGGAAAATGTCTGGATCCCAATTGGCAGGGGATGCCGCTCTATTTGGGCTTTTACACTCATGGTGAAATTATCTTAACATAGCGGGACAAGCCGTTACCATAACTGTATGGATTCACCGCATATGATGGAATGTCGATAGGTCATCGACATGTCTCGCAGCATACCCAAAATCCAAACCGGATAAGCCAAATCTGCATCGGCAATCGGATCGAGGCCGGCCTGTTCTCGCAGGCTGGGTGGACTGTCAATCCCAGATCTCACAGCTATTTTCCTTCC
>JAPYNK010000170.1 GCA_028285825.1 Arenicellales bacterium
AAGTCATGTACCCGGACTTCCTCCGGATGCCCTTTCGGATTCCATTCCCGTCCGGTGTTGGCATGCCGGCCGATCAGTTCCTTCTTCCTGGCATCGACCGACACCACGGGCTGTCCCATGCGCTGGAAGGCGCACACACGCCGGTGAATGCGTCGGAACCGGGCATCCCGGTCCGGGTGCTGACGGCCTTCGAGCGTCTTGCGGTTGGCCTGCAGGCTGAAATCAAGATCGTGCAGCAGGCGGTTGACCGTGCGCTCGCTCACCGTGTGCCCCAGGTCACGCAGTGCGGATGCCAGTTGCTCCGCACTCTTGCAGGTCCAGCGGAGCGGGCTGCCGGGATCGCCCCGGGTCGCCGGTTCGAGAAGCATCTCCAGGGCGGGCACCAGGGACGGGTCCCGCTCCTCCGCCCTTTTCCGGCCTCCGCCGGGACGACGGGAACGTTCGCCATGCTTCCCGCGGCCCGCCGACTCCCGCCCGCCGCCATGCAGTTCGCGCATTCCCGAGCGCACCGTTGCCCTCGACAGGCCCGTGGCTTCGGCCACCTTCGTGATGCCGCCCCGCCCCTCTCCGACTGCTTCGCAGGCCGCCCACTGGCGACGGCCCCGCTCGTCAAGGTACGGCTGGATGAAACGGTACTTCTCCCGAACCTTTTCCACCATGCTGCTCATGGCTGAGAGTGGACTTCATGGCTCTCCCCGATACAGGTATTTCGGGCATGTTATTTATCGAGAGACCTGTGCGCTGGATGTTCGAGGTCCATCCGCTTGCCAACTTCCACAAACAAGCTCTTTGCATGACCAACGCATTCATTAACAACACTGTCCGAAACCCGGTCACCTGAATAGTCTACTGCGTTGCGTTGCTTGCGTAAGGCATCCAGTATTATCAGTGTGTCTTCATGAAGACCAATGATTTTGGAAAGGCAATGAATCATGGTCTGGTGGTGTCCGGGCTTGCTGGTCAATGTACGATAACCCTTGCTAAGCAAAACCGCTTTTGCCAACTGCATGATTGCTTTGTAGGCCGCATCAAAGCGGTTTTCATTGCTGACTGCCGTTATTTCTGCATCCCGGATATTGCGCCGGGAGGCCTCCAGCAAGCGCTCAATTAACAGCGGGTCAGGTTTTACCTGCTCCAATCTGGATGCTAGCTGTCCATCAAATGCCATCCTTGTCCCCAACAACATTAATTGTGGGTTTAGTCAACACTTCTCGAACAAAGGCCGACTCCTCATGCTTTGCGGCAGCCCACTCCTGAGCACTGTAAAGCTTCGGGTTAATTTCTCGACCGAGTACCTCCTGGGCAGGGTACAGTACTCGCACTGCATCTCTGAATCGAATATCGCCAATTAACAACAAGTCGATATCGCTGCCTTGAGTAAATCTTCCATCGGCAATGGATCCAAACACCTTGGCTGCTTCAATTTTATCGGAGAGTGGAGCCAGACAGTTTGCCAGCACATCTGCAATACCGGAAGTTTTACGCAGAATACCCGCTAATTCCTTATAAATCAAACAGTTTGGGTTTGCCTGATAGATTACTTGACCTCCCCGATGCTGCTTGTTCAATATACTGGCCTTGGCGAGTTTGCTGAGTTCCTTGTGTAATGTGCCTGGCAACGTACCGGTCAAGCGGGCGATCTCACGCACATGGTAAGCCTGATCCGGATTCAACAATAACAATGACAGCACCCGTTGGCGGTACTGTTTGAATAGAATGTTGCTTAATTCTGAAGACATCTTGTCTCGGCAATGCTATAACATCTTTATTGTAGCCTTTTTTGCTACATTTGTAGCTTTTTTTGCTACATATTTTCTTCCTGATCAAAAGGAAGGCATAAACTATGTCTTGCGAAAATTACGGGAAATCATTTACTTTCAGCGACAACTCTTCACAGCCTCCAGTCGGGACGGTCTGCATTGATTATAATCAACGCAATGATCAGGAAATCAAATCGCCAGCTTTCGATGAGATTTTTTCCATTGCATAGTAAAGGCAATCCCACAGAGAAATCGTTTAGAACGCAAGAATGAATTCGAACTGTCTCGAGGCAGGCCCGGCTTGATTGCGGGAAGCCACACAAGGTCAATAGACCGGTATGTCAGCAACCTCCTCAGGGACAGACAGGAACAAGACATGCAAGCCAGCTCTCCAGCACGAAACTGCTTATCTCGGATATGTACTGCCGCAGCAACAGAATCGGTACAGCGATTCATATGCCCAGATATTGCTTTAGCAGATTGAAATTCTTCGGCACTGGCTTTTTCATCAAACTGACCTCATGGCAAGCTCTATTCCTCTCATTGCTGACTGCGGTTTTGGTTCCGGCCCATTCAGGGCAGGAAGTTGAGGTCGCCGGCAATCGCTTTGCGGTTTCACACCCGCCCGGCTATGTTCTGGAAGCCGTCAACCTCGAGTTAACTGGCCCTCGGATGCTGTATTTTCATGGAGATGAAATTCTGGTCGGATCAAGGGATGATCGAATCTATCGTCTTTTCCCGCCCTACGAACAGGCACAGACTCTTGCACATCTACCGCTATATCCACATAGCATGCTGATTCGAGATGATGAAATCATTATCGCTAGAACCCATGGTGTATTCCGAGCCAGATATTCCAGTGATCCAGACTGGCGACTCCTCGAACGTGACCTGGAATTGCTGGTTCCGTTGGACCCATCCCGCAGCCACAGTAGCCGAACCATCGGATTAGGACCGGACAACCGCCTGTATGTCAGCATCGGGATGCCCGGCAATTGCGGCAACTACTACCTGGACGAATCCTATCCTGAAACGCTCCGAAGAGGTGGATTGTTTGTGATCGACGAGGACTCACGGCCTGCCAGACTTGTACCCCATGTTTCAGGTCTTAGAAATCCGGTTGGCTTCGACTGGCAGCCCGAATCACACATTCTCTACATCACCAATAATGGCCCTGATCATCTGGGATACGAGCAACCACTGGAGTACTTTGCACGAGGGATTGAGGGATCATTTCACGGCATGCCCTGGTACCAGTTCGATGGTAAACAACTCTTTGCAGATCCCTGTGCAAGCGAGTTTGAACCACCCCTTCCGATCGAATCCGTCTCAATTCCAGTCGCCACCTTTGATGCGAGGAGCGCACCTCTCGGCATGACCTTCGTCACTCATCAAGCCAACGCCTCGGAATTCCATGGCGATGCAATCGTCGCAATACACGGTTCCTGGGCCACTTCTACAGGCAGTTTTTACGGAGATTCCGCAACCCGTAGAGAACCCAAACTGGTTCGGGTCGACTTTGATGGTGAAGAGGCCGTTGGGGTCATCGACCTATTAACCGGATTCCAGCTCGAAGATGGCAGACGCTGGGCCCGTCCTGCCGGGGTCGCAATCGGTAACGATGGCGACATTTACTTTACAAGCGATGATGGATACGAAGGGCTGTATCGACTCAGAAAACTCGACTGATGATGCGGGTACTCCACATAAACATACGCTCTGCGCACCGATCAGAGTACAATATTTTTCTAAACAGTTGCACCGGCAACATCAAACCGAATGGAATATAATTCAAGGCAACGGGGCGTTAAAGAGGTTCAGGCAAACGCCATATTGACCCTCCCCCGGTCCTTCCAAACGAGACTTGAAATTTGACTGAAAACTGGACAATGCAGAAAACCGCCAAGTTCCGGCTTGGCGAAGTCGTCAAGCACCGGCACTATGATTTCAGAGGCGTTATCTTTGATGTTGATCCGGAGTTCAGTCATACCGACGAATGGTATGAATCAATACCGGAACAGATAAGACCTCGCAAGGATCAGCCTTTTTATCACTTATTTGCCGAGAGCAATGATCAGCAATACATTGCCTACGTCTCTGAGCAGAATCTGGTTCAGGATATAAGTGGTACACCGATCAAGCACCCGGATATAGAAAAGCATTTCCTGGTTGGAGAACAGGGTCAATACCTGACCAGGCCCGATATGGCACACTGATCGAAAAGCATCACCGTTTAGAGCGTGCCAGGACATAGCCGCGATAGCCAAGACCCATTGCGAGCAGAAAATACGCCATTGCAAGGTGTAAAGGCAGCCCGTCAGGTCCGAGATGTGTCATCGCCCATCCCCCTGACAGTGCCCCAAATAGTGCGCCTACCCCCCAAATGGAAGCGAAGGCAGATGCGCCATTGACCAGCTCTGCACCCTCAAACCGGCTTCCAAGCATAACCAGCGATACGGTATAGACTCCGTAGCCAAAGGTGCCGGCAAGAACCAGTACTGGCCACATCAGGGCAGTAGTCATGGTTATGGGCAAAAGCATCAACATCATTGCCGCCAGTCCGGCACAACCCGTCAGGATAATTCGGTGGGGAAATTTATCGGCCAGCCAGCCAATTGGAAACTGAAGCAAGGCATTCCCGATGATTAGGGCAGTGAGTGCCAGGGCTGCAGTTGAGATGTCCAACCCGTAACGAATTCCATACACCGGCAAGAGAGAGAGGATGGCTGCATCAAACAGGGAAAAGACCAGAACACACGCTATGAGCAACGGTGCCTTACGCGAAAAATTGACAATGCCGGATACTGATTGTTCCTGTTTCTCATCAGTCCTTTCATTCTTCATGAAAAGAAGCGGCAACACGCCTGCCAGCAACACGGTCGCCCCCATCGCAAACGGTGCCCAGCCCTCAATGCCAATCCAGCTGATCAGTGCAGGTCCTGTCCCAAAGCTCAAAGAGAGAATGCCGCCATAGATCGCAACGACCTTTCCTCGATGCCTGTCGCCCGCATAGCGAACAATCCAGACTTCGCTCAATACGAATAACGTTGATATCGTCATGCCCTGCATGAGCCGAAGCACAAACCAGGCTTCAAGAGAATCGAATACGTAGTACGACAACATGATTAATGCAGTCAGGAATGCCGCCATGAGAGCCATATTCCTGCTGCCTAGCCGTCCTGACATAACAGGAATCAGAGGCGAGAAAAGCAATATGCCGATCGGCATCATCGCTGCATTGATGCCAATCAAGGTTTCTGGAACACCGCGCGATTCCAGAATCAGCGATAGCAGAGGAAATGTCATGCCAAAAGCAAGACCAAATACGGTGATTCCGGCACAGGCTGGCACCAGATTCCTTAAGTCAAGATGTTGTGCGGCGGTTTTCATTCAGTGCTGTCCTGACGGGTCCGGGAACATGCTGTCAGCCTAGTTTCTCGAGAAAGAAGAGAAACTGAAGCGTTTTCTCTGTTCTGCCAGCCAGATTCCAGAACAGACCAGCAACAATGAGGCTGCATGAAACCACTGAAAAGACTCGCCAAGGACCAGAACAGCCAGTAATGATGCGAATACCGGCACCAGATTCACAAATATGCCGGCCCTGCCTGGACCAATGTCAGACACGCCTTGTATAAATAGAACTTGTGCAATGAAGGATGGCAGCAATGTAATCAATCCAATAATCATCCACCCCCTGGGGGTAGGCATTTGCAAGCTCCCCGATAGATGCTCAATAAGAGTTAGCGGTACCGAAGTCATGAAGGCAGCCACACAAATCAAGGCAAATAGTGGCAGCTTGGGAATGCCCTCCAGCTTTTTCAGGCTGAGCGCATAACCCGCATACATCAAGCAGGCAAGAACCATCAGGTAGTCGCCCTGATTGATGGATACATCTTGAAGTCGGTGCATCTCTCCGGAAGTTGCGACCAGAAAAACTCCCGCAATCGTCATCGCAACCCCTGCGACTTGCAGGACGGAAATGCGGGCGCCATAAAGGAGCAGCCCACCCAACAGCACGTAAATGGGGATGGCACCCTGTATTATTCCAATGTTCAGGGCGGTCGTGGTGTACGCAGAAACATAGAACAGTGCATTGAACACTGTCATGCCGAACGAACCCATCAGAAACAGTCTTGGAAGATGAGGACGAAGAACAGCCCAGTTGCAGGACAGTTGGCGGTGGGTAATTGCCAGCATGAGCAATACCACACCAAGCCACCTCAGGGTAACAATCAGCATTGGCGAAACCTCACCAACAGCCAATCGTGCAAAAACAGCGTTACACCCCCAGCAAAACGCAGTAATGGTCAAGCAAGCATATGCTCGCAGATAAGGATTGTCGGAAAGTTGTTTGATGACGAGTGCAGTAGCAGAGAGAATTGGGGAGTCAGAATATATCAGAACACTCAGAGTGGCGATATATGGGTCACAAATTCACCAGGCCTGGTCAGGAAACCGGGAATGGGCATTGCATGAAGGCTCTTTCCGGCCGATCACCTGTCAGGAAAGGAGTCTGGTCCCGACAAACCTGATAACGGCAGGGTACGGGCAGGGAAAAATTGACAAATGCGGAACTGAAACGGTATTCAGGCTACCGATCGTTTTTTCAGATAGGCAGATAAATGTTCACAGACCTCACGGGCATCGTCCTCAGCGCCATGAATGTATGTGGACTTGCGTCTTGTCAGAAAGGTTGCGCCAAGCACATAGAGACCAGGCCAGTCTGCAACCCCGGCTTCATGACGAATTCGACCCTTGCGATCCAGAACCGGCAGGTTCATCCATGTATAGTCTGGCGCAAAACCGGTCGCCCAAACCACCGCCCGGATATTCTCCTTGTGCAAATCCAGAGATAGCGGAGTGCTGCCTTCAACGCGGGTTGCAGGGAAGTCTTCCGGTTCACCGAACTCGGCATCCAGTCCCTGCTCGGCAACCCATTCATCAATCGCCCTCAACAGCCGGTTCATTTTCAGGTCCGCCAGTTCACAGTGATTCTCGAGTGCGCCGGAAAACAGAATTTCCTGATCCCGAATATCCATCAACTGACCTCGTATCTGGACCCCCATACCGGATAATGAATTCAGGTCAATGCTGCTACGCTCCGGAGTTCCCATCAACTGCGGCGACGGAATGCTGCGAGCTCTTACCAGATCATCAATCTCGTCATACCGCTCATCAAGAACTCCCACGGTCTCCATCCACCACAGGATATCCCTGCCTCGATAGACTCGAGGCAACCTGACATGTTCAGCAACACTCAAGATGACCGGCCTTCCCGACCCATGAATTTCATGGGCCAGCTGAACACCGGTGGCCGAAGCCCCTACCACCAGCACCTTCCCTGCAGGAAGTTGCCCGGGATTTTGATAATCAAGCGGATGAAAACTCGATATTGATTCTGGCAGTTTTCCCGCACATGGAGGAAAACTCGGTCGATTGCATGCGCCGCTCGCGACCACCAGGGAAGGCGTTACATATTCATCACTATTCGTGGCTATGGAAAACCCCAGGGGTGTTGAGTTCACTGAGACAACTTCCTGACCACACAAAACAGGTGCCTTGATGAACTGCGCATACTCTTCAATGAAGTTAACGGTTTCAGCAACCGTGAAATACCCATCTGGATTATCGCCAGAATAACCAAATCCGGGCAAGCGCACCTGATGGTTTGGGGTGAGGAGGCACATCGAATCCCATCGCTCATTCCTCCATGAATGTGCGATCTCGCCACGCTCGAGAATAATGTGCTCTATCCCGGATTCTTGCAGGAAATAGCTTGCTGCCAACCCTGAATGGCCGGCACCAATAATGACACAGTCAAAGGTTCTCAATGCGAACGTCGTTCCCGATCAGTTAACTTCAACGGTGACCCGGGTGGGATTTGTCACAATATCAAAAACAGCTGAGCGTTTCTGTGATTGTGCCACCAGCGCACGAATATCTTCGGGCGAAGCATCGGCATCAATCTCAAAATTGACACTAATGCCATCAAAACCGTTTCGAATATCGCTGTCAATGCCCAAAATGCCAGCCAGGTCCATGCTGCCCTTGAGCGTAGACTTTACTGACTTCAACTGAATATCACGACGTTGCGCTACCGCAGCCACGCCGGCAGTCAGACAGCTGGCCAAACCAACCAGGACCAATTCCACGGGAGTTGCCCCGTTGTCCTCGGCGGCAAGAACCTCAGGGTGATCCGACTCGAAAGTGAACTCCTGTTTATGAGACTGTTTTTCACCCAGCCCATAAAACGCTTGACAGGTTGAACGGCTGTGAGTGCCATTGATCCACCTGCAACTCGCCTCCCAGGTAAATTTTCCAGCTTCCGGTGCGCCAGTCAGCGCCTCCCGAGCATCAAGCAAAGCACCTACATTAACGCCATTATCGACAGTTGCATCAGTCATTATAAGTATCCTCTATTATTCGTAACAAAAAATTATGATAACAAACTTTCATACGATTACAAGCCGGAATTGTGCATTGCACACAAATTGGCTTTTTCGGTTTGACCGGATTAGTTTCGATAAGAAGGATCTTTTTTGTCCATCAACCGGGTTATCGCTTCCCAAGACATGTCAGCGTAGCAGGATGGCTTGTCGGGCGGAGGCATGCCATAATCACTGATAGACTGGATAGTACTTTCATCCGGAGTGATCGGTTGTTGACCAGAAGCCACAACATCCACTTGTACCTTGCAGGCATTCTCCAGCATGTACATGAAATAGAATGCCTCACCGATCGTTCTGCCGACGGACAGCAAGCCATGATTTTCTAGTATCAGGGCCCACTTTTCCACAATGCTCCTGCCTAGCGCTTCGCACTCATCCTCGTCATTGGTCACAAAACCGTATTTATGAGTGCCCACCAATCCCCGCATTTCGTTCGCCTGCTGAGTGATTGGAAGCAATCCACAGGGCATGCAGGACACCGCCATGCCTGCACGGGTATGGCTGTGAAGGACCGCGTTCACATCCGTTCTTGCATCAAGAACTGCAGAATGGATGAGATGCCCTGCATCATTGACCGGATAATCACCCGAGATAAGGTTGCCTGCAAAATCAACCTTGATCAGGTTGCTTGCGGTTATCTCATCAAACAGCAGGCCGTATGGATTTATCAGATACTGGTCCGATTGACCGGGTACTCGTGCACTGATATGGGTAAATATCAGGTCTGTCCAACCGTAATGGACAAAGGCCCGATAGCAACATGCCAATTCCTGTCGAATCCGCCATTCCTGATCATTCATTCTAGATGGTGAGTTTCTACTCAAGACTATTGCCATGGTAACCCCAGTGCCGAAATCACGCAACTATATTCAAGTCTGCTTGATGTACCGTAATTTGATAATGAAATTGAATAACAAGATTGCTTGTCTGTGAACTCGGGCCAATCAATTAAGGTCAGGCAGCATTCCGTTCCCGGGTGATTCGAATCACTTCATCTGCAACCGTCTTTGGGCAGGCCGAGTAATGAGAAAATTCCATTGAAAACTGGCCGCGCCCTGAAGTCATGGTTCGAAGATCTCCGATATAGCCAAACATCTCCGCCAAAGGCACATCTCCCTGTATTCGAACCCCTGTTGAAGCAGATTCCTGGGATTTGATCATTCCTCGTCTCCGGTTTAAGTCACCAATTACATCACCAACATGTGGCTCCGGAGTAAACACGTCTACCTTCATGATGGGCTCAAGCAATTGCGGGTTGGTCTTCACCATGGACTGGCGATAAGCCGCCCTGGCCGCCAATTCAAAGGCAACTGCTGATGAATCCACAGCATGATACGCACCGTCCATCAGCGTGACCTTGACATCAATGCAGGGATATCCTGCCAAAACCCCCTCTGCCATGCAATCACGGAACCCCTTGTCAATAGCAGGCCAGAATTCACGTGGAACATTGCCGCCGGTCACCTTCGATTCAAAAGAATATCCCGAGCCCAGTTCACCCGGCTCAACGACGTAATCGATACGACCGAACTGACCCGCGCCACCCGTCTGTTTCTTATGGGTATAGGTATCTTCAACCCTCTGGGTAATCGTCTCTCTATAGGCTACCTGAGGTTCGCCTACCTCAACATCCACGTTGTGGGTTCGCTTTAACAGGTCGACCTTGATATCCAGATGCAACTCGCCCATGCCTTGTAGGATAACCTCGCCACTTTCAGGATCGGTATTCACATAGAAAGATGGATCCTCAGCCACCATCTTTCCTAGAGCAATACCAAGCTTTTCCGAAGCACCCTTGTCTTTTGGTGCGACCGACATCGAAATCACCGGGTCCGGAAATATCATGGGTTCCAGGGTTGCCGGAACATTCTCATCACTCAGCGTATGACCCGTTTTGACATTCTTCATGCCAAGCACGGCAACAATATCTCCTGCCTGCGCTGAATCAAGCTCCTGACGGGAATCCGCGTGCATCTCCACAATTCGACCGATCCTTTCGGTCTTGCCGCTGGCGGTATTCAAAACCGTTGAGCCCTTTCTCATGGTTCCGGAATAAATTCGCAGAAACGTCAACGCGCCATATCGATCATCCATGATTTTGAAGGCAAGAGCGCGCAGCGGCTTGCCCGGATCAACTACCGCAAACTCTCCGGTTTCATTGCCTTCCGGATCAACTTCGGGTTGTGGATTGACTTCGGTCGGATCAGGAAGGTAGTCCACCACGGCATTCAGTACTGGCTGGATACCCTTGTTCTTGAATGCTGATCCACAGTAAGTCGGAAAGAAATCCAGGGCTATGGTACCCTTTCGAACACAATCCTTGATGGTTTCAATATCCGGTTCTTCGCCGTCCAGATATCGCTCCATTGCATCATCATCGTGCTCCAGTGCATTTTCAATCAACTCTTCGCGGTATTTCTCCACCAAGTCCGTCATATCCCCGGGGACCGCTTCAATTTTATAGTTCTGGGGATCATTGGAACCATCCCACACCCAGGCTTCGCGCATCAGAACATCAACTATACCCCTGAAATTATCCTCAACGCCAATTGGCAAGGCCATAACCAGAGGCTTCGCTCCCAGAATTCCCTGGACTTGCTCGACAACCCGGTAAAAGTCCGAACCGACCCGATCCAGCTTGTTCACGAAAATTATCCTTGCCACCCTGGAGTCATTGGCATAACGCCAATTGGTCTCTGACTGTGGCTCGACACCACCTGAACCACAAAACACACCAATCCCGCCATCCAAAACCTTCAAGGAGCGATAGACCTCGATCGTGAAATCGACGTGTCCGGGAGTATCAATGATATTGAGACGATAGTCGCCCCAGAATGTGCTGGTTGCCGCGGACTGAATGGTAATTCCACGCTCACGTTCCTGATCCATGAAGTCCGTTGTGGCTTCACCATCGTGTACCTCACCGATCTTATGGATTTTTCCGGTCAGATTGAGGATGCGCTCAGTGGTCGTCGTCTTACCGGCGTCAACATGGGCAAATATCCCGATGTTTCGATATTTCGTGAGGTCTGTCATGGAAGTGAGTTGCTGTTTTGGGTCGGTTTCAGGGCATTTTACCGAACAGGGATCCGGCAAGTTCCAAAAGCGCCGGATTATACAAAAATCAATCGGATAGTGATAGTTGTTTTTGGGGAATTATATGCTTGAACCGCATTTTGTGCGGGGCGAGGTTCTGCCAGATTTATTCTCCATCTTCCGAAGAAAGGAGATTAAGTTATAATCCAGCTGCAAGAAGGTTGCGCTGCAATGCAGGAGCCGAATAGTTCGTTTTAACTGCACACTGCCGATTCGGAAAATGCCTCGCATGTGCATGGATATACCTGAATGAAATGTAATTTCCTCGGCAATTTCGATACTATCGACTCAAATTGGTGAACTGGTTGTAAAACAGGAGATTCACATGCTAAACAGAATGACAGTCAAGAATTTCAAGGCATGGCATGATGCAGAAATTGAATTCGGAAAAATAACCGGTTTCTTTGGCACCAATAGTGCTGGCAAGAGCAGTCTCCTGCAATTCCTTCTACTATTGAAGCAGACAAAAAATGCGACGGATCGTGGTTTGGTACTTGATTTCGGCAGTCCTGACGACTTGGTGAATTTAGGAAGCTTTGGTGATGTCATTCACAAACGCGACCAGACTGGTCGAATGAGCTGGAATCTTGCCTGGAAAATGCCTGAAGAGCTGGAAATCGTTCTTCGGAAAGGTGTCCCAAACGAATTGTCGATAAAAAGCGACTCTCTTGAAACATGTTGTAAAGTGGGCTTGAGTCGAGACTATCCCAGAAATTACCGAATGGGCTATAAGTTTGACGGTTCAATGTATTCGCTGGAGGTCCTGGAAAGTTCAGAGAAAAAATTCAAGTTACATACAGACAACCCCGACTTCAGTTTCATACGCAGCCCGGGTCGCGCATGGCCTCTTGGCTCTCCAGTCAAAACCCACCTATTCCCAGATGAAATCAGGTGGCTATATCAGAATGCCGATTTCCTCAACGAATTCGAAAAAGCCTATGAAGACCTCATTGATTCCATTTACTATCTGGGCCCTCTTCGAGAATATCCCAGGCGAGAATATCAATGGGCCGGTTCCAGCCCAAAAGACGTCGGTCAACGAGGCGAACGTACAATTGATGCAATTCTTGCTGCAAGACGAGACGGGGAGAAGAGAAACTTTGGACCTAGAACATGGAATATCCCATTCGAGAAGATGATCGCTCGTCAGTTGAAACAACTGGGCATTATCCATGATTTTCGCCTTGACGAGATAGCGAAAGGGAGTAATTTGTATCATGCAATGGTGAAGACCTCCAGCGCCAGTCCCCCGACTACACTGGCTGATGTGGGGTTTGGCGTATCTCAAGTACTCCCGGCACTGGTACTCTTATATTACGTTCCAGAGGGGTCGACAATACTAATGGAACAGCCTGAAATACATTTGCACCCTAAAGTCCAAAGTGAATTGGCTGATGTGATGGTGAGTGCCGTCGTGAGCCGTAAAGTTCAGCTTATAGTGGAAAGTCACAGTGAACATTTATTGAGACGTTTGCAACTTAGAGTGGCTGAGACTGATGATAACGATGAAAGGAAAATTTCATCCGGAGATGTCAAGCTTTTTTTCGTTTCGGAGAATAAGGGCAAAGCAGATGTAGCAGACCTTTATCTAAACCAATGGGGAGAGATCGAAAATTGGCCATACGAATTTTTCGGTAACGAGATGGACGAACTAGCCAGCATAGCCGAAGCTTCCCTGAAGAAGAAATTGGGTCAACCAGCACGAAAGCATATGTTGTAGATACCAATGTGCCAGTCGTTGCGAATGGAGGAGATAAGACTCACGCAGATGAACGCTGTCGATTGGCCTGTGTGAGGAAGTTGAGGTATCTGGTCGATAAATTGTGGCAATTGATGAAAATGGACTAATACTTAAAGAATACAGAAAGCACTTGACTTCGGGAGGCCCCCAAAATGTGGGTGATCAATTTTACAAATACCTGTTCAACAATCAGTATAGTCATGAACGAATAAAGCGGGTTGAAGTTAGTCCAAATAAAGATGAGAGTACAGGTTTCAAGGAACTTCCCAAGAACAAATTAGATCCGTCGGATCGCAAGTTTTTGGCGGTTGCAGTGAAGGCTGGAGCGATAATCATAAATGCCACGGATAGCGACTGGATGGAGCAGGATTCACTTATGCAGGAACTGGGCGTCGATGTTTGCCAGCTTTGTCCTAAGTACGCTGAAAAATGACCTGGGAATTCAGCGATGAATATAGGTGCGACAACCTTGAACAGAAAGTATCCAAAAACGTCATACTGGCCATTTTCTCCATACTTGGGAAGGAGTCGACGAATTCATGCTGATCCGTCACATTTTGTGGGGGTGCCCGTTGTGATAACCGAGAAACTGGATGGCAGCAACACCCTCCTGCATGGTGGCGAAGTATACGGACGCAGTGTTTCCACGCCTTCCGGGCAAAAATGGATGGCGATGGTGAAAAAACATCATGCCTGGAAAATCACCGAACCCGATGTCCACCTTTATGGGGAGGATATCTACGGCGTACACAGCATTACATACAGCGCAGTGCCCGAGAACCGGACTTTCCATGCTTTTTCCATGCGTGATGGAACTGGAGCTTTTTCTTCGTTTGCTGAAATGTCTGATTATGCTGTACGCAAAAGCATTCCTGTTGTCCCTGTGCTTTTCGAAGGGATTTTTGACTCGATTGCAGAAGCTCGTTCATTCATCAATCAGGCTCACGAGGAGCCTTCCGTCCTAGGCGGAGAAAGAGAGGGAATAATAATGCGTCTGGCATGCAATTTTCCTGAATCAGAGTTTCCGCTTAACATCTGCAAGAGTGTTCGCCTTGGACATGTAAAAAACGCTGAGCACTGGACCAGGAACTGGCAGCCCTGTCAAGTGTTGGCAAGTGTCTGAGAGAAAAGTAGTAAATTAAGCCAATCCGATTACTCGATCAATGTTCAACTTCGTTCGATCCCATGTCACCTTCAGTGAAATGGCTCTCGAACATGTACATATTCTCCGTTGCTTTGTAGCTTTGTAGGCCCCACCAACCGCTTCGCCAAGCATCTACGGCATGGCCTCGATCCCTGTATATTTTCGAAGTCAGGTTGCGTCAATCCGGTATCAACAGCCAACCCTCTTGTGAAATGGAAGTAAAGCGGAGTCGATACCCTGAATTGCAGATGACACACGTCAGACGGCAAGACTTTCCATGCCTGTTTTTTCATGGTGAGTGAACGTGGGCGTGAAAAGGCAGCACCCCGATATCTCTGTAAATATCCCGCCGACTATGGAAAACCCCTGACCAACCGGCACGACTGCCATTGAGGGGTGTTTTGGAAACAGGCCGTACCGCATGGAGATGTCGGTTTGTCTGGCAATGTTGACATGGGGAATTTGTCGGTATAAAACGGTTCTGGCCAGAAACGGAACCGTCCATGCACTTCAATTTACGAATTCGCAAAATTCAGTGTGATGCCTCTCGTGCATATTATCGATTGGCAGGACAATGTTCGGCATGCTTGCGTACCCAAATCAACATTCGATTCCCTGTCAACCGGTCAATGTCGCTCCTGAATGGTTTTCCATGCTGTTCTGATTTCATGGGTTTTCTGGTTGGCAATCCGTACCATTTCTTCCGGCAATCCTTTCGAGACCAGTTTATCAGGGTGATGCTGGCTCATCAACCTTCGATAGGACTTTTTTATTTCGTGTAATGGCGTGTCCCTGGTTACACCCAATACCGTATAGGGATCCGGCTTGCCCGAAACGTCCGAATCATCTCTCGAATAACCACCCTGGATGCCCGAAACCATGTCGACCAGCCTGCGAAGCTCATTTGCTGAAAAACCCAGTCTTGAAGCAACTTCCAGTAAAACCGACATTTCCCGGTCATGGAGTCGTCCGTCAGCGAGTGCCGACTCGATCTGTATTTCAAGAAAAAGCCGGATGAGCGTGGATCTGCGATGGCACTCATACCGGAACTGTTCCAGTATTGCATCAACATCAAAGCCCGGTTCCTTGCCTTGTTGAAACAGCTTCTTTGCCAGTTCACGTTGATTGGCATCCAGGGACATCTCCGTCATGACCGTTCTAGCCAGATCAATTTCTTCTCGGGTAACCTTGCCATCGGCCTTGGATACATAGCCCATGACTGAGAAGGTAGCCGCAAAGAATGCCGCTTGAACTCGCTCCTTGTCTCCCGGAATCTGACCGACGCCACGCATCTTCTTCTTGTCATAGGAATGCCCGAACGCAGCCCCAATCAGCGCCCCGATCGGCCCGCCAAGCATTAGGCCGACTGTTCCACCTACAACTTTTCCCCACCAGCTCATGAATTACCTTACCGCTTTCAAATGAAAGATTTGATATGTTCAACGAGAATCCATGCAGTGAAGTATATCCTAACCGGGACTGTTGAATTTCCAGCTATCCCTGTCATAACACGCTATACTGATTTCACCATGTCCACGAGCAAAAATTCGAAATGACGAAAGATTCACTCAGTATTCTAATTACCGGCGGAACTGGCCTCATCGGCCAGGCACTAATCCCGGCACTCGAAAGAAATGGCCATCGAATTTCAGTGCTGACACGCCACCTGAATCGTTATCCTTCGACCCCAATCCAACCCGACCTTTTCTCTTCATTCGAGGATATCCCTGATAGCCATCCGATCGATGCCGTCATCAATCTTGCAGGAGCCCCGATTGTTGGACCGCGCTGGAGCAA
>JAPYNK010000171.1 GCA_028285825.1 Arenicellales bacterium
GGTAGCGACCGATACGCTTATCCTGCTCATCACGATGCATGGCATCAAACCTGCTGAAATCATGTTTCCAGCGTTGAATTGCTACATAAGAACTGCCGTGTAATGGATTGCTTTCCTCATTGAAAAAAGCTGCTTCAAGCGCATCTTTGCCTTCGGGGTTCTCGGTTCCATCTTCATAACCAGTCAAATCCCTGCCTCCCTGGTATTTAAATCCCTTGGTTTTGTCGGCAATTTGAAAGGCCTCTGAGACTTTCTCGCTCACCATGTTAGCCAATTCCCCAAGCTGATTGGGCTCATCACCTCTCAGGATCACGAACAGCGCATTTTGAGTTACAGGTATGTCATAGTAAGCATCTGAGTAATCGGGAAACTTGTTCAGACCAGGAATTTTCACGTTCAAGGCTTCAGCCAAAGGACTGCCGATGCCTGTAACATGTCCGGTATCTTTGAGCTCTTCACTCAAGGCCTCAAGGGATTTCCCGATTGACGAAATGTTGATGTTTGTGATTCCATATTCAAGAAAAATCGCGTGGTCAGTAATTGGCGCAAGTATTCCAGGTTGGTAATTCATGGGAAATATCCTTCAAAATTTTCAGGTTCGGCAGATTATAGGTTAACCAGATTATAGTGAAATGTGAATTTAATCTGCCTGTAGTCTGATTCGTGAATATAATGAAAATTCTTGCATCAAGTAAGTCCGAGCGACGCATTTCATTATTCAATTAAATGACTTCATTTCAGACGGATCCGTTCAGCAAATATCTTTATTCCGGCGCTTTTTACATTCAGGCTATTAATTCCTATCGCCTCGTATCGGAATGGCTTGTCAATGAAGAGCCTGAGCAACGAGACGCTCTTCAAAGCATGATCAAGGATTCATGGCTTCAGACAGCCATGAATGCCTATTCTTCTCCTCTATCAGGGATGGGGCTGCCCAATACCTTAATGACACAGGCAAACAACCCGCCAAAGATTGCCGGGCTGACAGAGATGCTGACCCGTATAGTGCCGCAAATAACCAGTGAAATCATTGATCGAGTATCCAGCCATGCCGGAGATACGTTGACATTGCAAGACTTCTTTGAAGTCTGGATCGAAACCTTTTCAAAAGCTCATGCCAAGCTGATAAATTCTGAGAAATTCATTGATTGCATGACTGAATTCATTAATTTTTCAATAAAGGCTTCTGTCGAGGTCATGAAGGACACGGAACCTGACAATGAATGAAAGTTCTGATAAACCCAGTATTGAAGCGGAGATCGATGCTTTCAGGGACAAGTATAGACTTGTTGCCGAATATTTTCAGAACCTGAAAACAGAGCAACGCTGGCATACACAGAATGATGTCTGCTTTACCCATGAAGGTATGACGGTTCGGGAATTTCACGGGCTTTCCGACAATCGGTCAACCCCGGTCCTGATTGTATATTCCCACGTCAACTTGCCTTATGTAATTGACTTGAATAAACAGCATTCGCTTGTTTGTCGGTTATTGGAGACGGGTCACAAAGTATTTTTAATTGATTGGGGGGAAGTGAATAGCGAGGCAAGAACCCGAGATTTATCCGTCTATCTCCATGACTATCTGGATAATGCGATTGACTGCATTACTGATAGATGTGGCACTGGCAAGATCAATCTAGTTGGCATTTGCCAGGGCGGTACATTTTGCTTGTGCTATGCAAGCATCCACCCGGAAAAAATTCGCAGCTTAGTGACTATGGTCGCACCTGTCGATTTCCATGCGGGTGAAAGTGTCATCTGGAAATGGGCAAGAAAAGTTGATTTCTCTGTACTTGAAAAAACACCGGTAAACATACCAGGCAGCATGATCACCCTATTCTTTCAATCACTTCGCCCCTTTGATGAAATGATGCGAAGCATTCAGTTAATCCAGAATTCGGATTTATTGGAGAATCTGGGCTTCACCGCATTGGTTGACCAATGGGTGCTTGAATGCCCTGACCAGCCGGGCAAGGCTTTTGCCCAGTTCATGAGACAGTTTTATCAGGAAAACAAGCTGGTTCGAGATGGGTTGGAGCTTGATGGACATCGTATTAATCTGAGCAATGTCCGCTGCCCTGTCTTGAACCTCTATGCAGCCGCTGATCATCTGGTGCCTCCTGATTCCGCTTGTGCACTGAGGAATCACATTCCCAAGGAAAAATACAGTGAAGTCAAATACGATGGAGGCCATATCGGGCTAATGGTTGGCTCCAGAGCTCATCAAACCATACTGCCGAGAATGGCTGTTTGGCTAGCGAGCAGTAATCACAGGTAGCCAGGCAGGCAAGGCTGTGCTGATAAGCCGAAAACAGGAAGTGGATTCCAGTCTCCCATAGTGCCCTGCCCCTCGGCAAGGACTTCATCATATTTTGGGCTGACGCAGTTACGCATGCGACACCGACAAAACCAAAAAAGACGGATCACATCCTAATGATCGTGATTTGTAGGTTGGTTGACTCAATCAATACATATGCTGGCCACCATTGATGTCAACGGTCGAACCAGTAATGAACCCAGCTTCCTCGCTAACCAGAAACAACACTCCCCGTGCAATGTCTTCCGGGTTTCCCAAACGACCAACTGGAATAGTTGAAATAATTTTTTCCAGCACTTTCTCAGGGACGGCACGCACCATATCCGTAAGTACATAACCTGGAGCAATCGCATTGACAGTAATTCCTGCCTTGGCACCTTCCTGAGCCAGAGCTTTCGTGAATCCGTGGATGCCAGATTTCGCTGCGGCATAATTCACCTGACCATATTGCCCGGCCTGGCCATTGACAGAACCGATGTTTACAATTCGGCCAAACTTCCGCTCTCGCATCCCCTCAATAACCGATCGACTCATGTTAAAGCAAGAAGACAGGTTAGTCTTGATGACATCATTCCATTGGTCGTAATCCATCCTGTGCATGGTTCCATCTCGGGTAATTCCGGCATTATTGACCAGAATGCCTACCGGCCCAAGATCTTCCTCAATCTGGCTAACAGCTTTGTGGCAGGCATCGAAGTCAGAGACATCAAACTTGTAGGTCGAAATGCCTGTGCTATCAGAAAATTTCTTCGCTGATTCATTCGCTGACTCTTTTTTGCCGGCATAGGTGGCCGCGACCTCGTGTCCAGCCTTCTTGAGTGCCAGGCTGACTGCTTCGCCAATACCACGGGTTCCACCCGTTACAATTGCTACTGTACTCACTATCTACTCCTCCAAAAAGTTTTTTTGCTGTTTCTCAATCAGATCTATTGTCAAGTCGGGTCCGAACATAGGATCCGGGTGCATCTTCAATAATATCAAGTTTACCGTCCCCCGGAACCCTGCAAGGAATCTTTTTTCCGCACTTCCGGGAAATCCAGTTCTGCCACTCGGGCCACCAAGATCCTTCATTAACCCTGGCATCTTCAACCCAGTTCTCCAAATCAGATGGGGGATTATCGGTTGTACGGTAATTGTACTTTTTGGCAGCTGGCGGATTAATGATCCCTGCGATATGGCCTGATCCACTCAGAATAAACTTTACTGGGCCGGATACCAGCCGTGTTCCAGCATAAGTGGATTTCCAGGGAGCAATATGATCTTCAATAGTTGAAACAAAGCAGGTCGGGACATCAATTTTTGAAAGGTTAATGCCTATTCCATCAATACTCACTCCATCTGGCTCTTTCAGTTTGTCATCGACATAAAAATTCTTGATATACCAGGTGTGCATGCTGGCCGGCATTCTGGTTGAATCCGAATTCCAGTAAAGCAGATCGAAGGCCTTGGGGCTCTTGCCCAACAGGTAGTTATTCACATAGAAAGACCAGATCAGGTCATTGGCACGAAGCATATTGAAGACTCCAGCCATGTAATCCCCTTCCAGATAACCCTTCTCGCTCATTTTTTCCTTGAGGCTTTCGAGCTGTTCTTCATCGGTAAAGATGCCGAGCTCTCCCGGTTCGGAGTAATCCAGCATTGTAGTCAGGAAAGTTGCTGAATTGATTGTGTCATCTCCTTTTGATTTCAGATAAGCCAGAGAAGTCGCAAGCAGTGCACCACCAATGCAGTATCCGATGGCATTGCACTTGTCCTCGCCGGTTGCCCGGTTCACGGCATCAAGAGCGGCTATCATTCCATCAATAACATAGTGATCAAACTCGACATCATGATAGGTTTCATCGGGGTTTACCCAGGACATCACGAACACTGTATGACCTTGGTCAGACAACCATTTGATAAACGAGTTTTCAGGCTGAAGATCCAGAACATAGTACTTGTTGATCCATGGCGGAACAATGAGTAACGGTATGCTGTTGACGGTTTCCGTACCGTTGGTCAAGGCAAAATTTGTAGGTGAAAGGCTGTCAATGTACTGCTCAGTGAAAAAAGCCATTTTCCTGGCTGTTTGTTCATTGATTCCTTCGGTATTGGATGCCAGATCCCTGAAGCATTTTGAACCGAGCAAATAGGACTGCTTGATTGCGTTGAATATTGGCTGTTCTTCCCAAGCCTGATGGCGAAATCTTCGATCACCCTTCCCTTCCTGAATTACGGGTTCGGAATCGATTCCCATCATTTGCATGGCGGTCTGCTGATAGAGCTTCATGGTATCCTGCCAGTAGTTCATGCTGGTCTCAATCATTTTTTCCGGATTCTTGAGCATGGCCTCATACCATTGTTGCCACGCTTCAACCAGATTGAATGGATCCAGGTCGGAAATTCCGTATTCGGAGGCTGTTTCCTTCATGAGCTTTTCCAGTTCTTCCATTTTTTCTTTGTATTCTTCGGCGCTAATGCCGGTTGCGGTATTCATATCAGGCATTCCATTAAGGATTGTTTATCGTCATATGGTTCACAGGTGTTTCAACTATTCGCAAGGATCGATTTTCTCATTATATTCCATGATTGTGCATTGCATGAATAAGTTGCTGTGTTTCTAATGGTAACCGCATTTTGGGTGCTCGACTTTCCGATTGGGAAAGAAGCATATTCAGGTGGATGAACAGTAAAAATCTAAAAGGAATGTATTGGTTTGAAGTCTGTTCACTCAGGCTCATGGGGATTTGCTGTGAGTTGCAAGGCTATAGGCAGAGTATGTAAATCTTGCCTTTTCCCAGGGCTGAGGAGTTATGGCTGGACAGAACTGGATTCGGGCTTGAAAAAAAGAGCGGAGCGTATTGACGGCTTCTGAATGCTATTGGGGTCGTCTTTCATATGCGGTTTTACTGTTGTCGATGTTGAGTGCGGTCCGGAGTAGAAGTGATTATTGCTGAGACTTGTTTGTCATAACTGGCGTCAGTAGATAAGCGTAGTCAACTCCCAATCAGTAGATTGAAGAGCTGCCCTGATTCGGCAGGGCCATGTGCACAACGACAATGAGCTGGTCATCCATAATCAAAGGTGATGTGATTTTTGTGCACTCCCCGAAAACAGGAGTTTGTCCAAATTATTTAGTAAGTTGTTACAATAGGAATTATTGTTGTGATTTCCTATAGCACAAACAATAAGTTATCTGCATTATGAAAAATACCCCGCTATCCAGAGTTTTCCGATGACTGAAAAACAAGATCAAGATATACGAATTATAAAAAAATACCCCAATCGGCGTATTTATGACATGCAGGAAAGCCGTTATATCACTTTAGGTGATGTCAAAAAAATGATCATCGAGAATGTGGATTTCAAGGTAGTTGATGCTCACTCACAAAAAGACATAACACGGAACATATTGCTTCAGATCATCATTGATCAAGAATCGGAAAAAGACCCCCTTTTCTCTACTGAAAATTTGCAGCGTTTTATTCGTTACTACGGCGGGAATCAAAATCAGCACTTTTCAAACTTCATGAATCAAAGCCTCGCTTTTTTTCAGCAACAGCAAGAACATTTTCAGTCACGAATGAATGAGATGCTGGATCAAAACCCTTTGAACTTCTGGTCAAGCGTAGGACAGCAAAACATGCAGATGTGGCAAAAAATGCAACAAGATTGGTTTTCATCTTTAACCAAAAATGAAAGCAGCAAAGAAGACTGACTTGATGAGCAGGTTCATTCAAGGGCAGTTCGTTCATGAGGACACCCTCATCTGATCCAGTTATCCAGAAAGCGTCTACAGGCATTTTCAGGTTGAGATTTTTCATATTGCCCACTCGGCTTTACTTCACATTCATAATGAACCCGGAAAGACTTTGAATCTTGTGCCAAAATTGAACCAAAATTATAAAAAGTTGGCAATTCGCGGGCTGAATATTCTTCTGATATGGAACGGGGCTTCGTAATAAATCCAAGAAGTGGGGCAAATAAAAACTGTAATTTACCGGGCTAGTCTATCTACTTGAATAAAAATCCTTTCAATTGTTCATTGCGACAGGATATCCCTAAATTTCAGGCTGACGGCAAATTTGTCTCGAGCTCTTCAACAAGAAAGCTTCATAAATTATCCATTCTTCTCGTTTTCGATATTCGAGTTACAGGCTGGCCTGCAGGGGGCAACTGAATCACCGTCCAGCTTCCGCTGCATTCCCGCTGTTGTATGCACTGCACAAATAACGCTTGACCAGTTGATACTCAATGAGTATGGTATTTGTGCGTTGCACAAGTGTTTGTTGCTTGTAACGGTATTAAATGTGTTATTACTCGATAGGAGATATTCTATGTCGAAGAAAAATGCTTTAGTAACTGGCGGCACCGGCGGTATCGGTACTGCAGTTTGCAAAGAACTCCATGGCAACAATTGTCACATCATTGCAACCTACTTCCCTCCAGAAAAGGATGCAGCTGAAACTTGGCAAAAAGAGAATCGGGAACTGGGATTTGATTTTACGATTGTTCCAGTTGACGTTACCAATTATGAGCAGGCTACCAATTTAATTCTGAATCTGGAAAGAATCTATCAGCACATTGACATATTGGTTAATTGCGCCGGCATAACACGCGACAAGACTCTCAAAAGTATGACTCATGAGCAATGGAGAACGGTCATCAATACAAACCTTGATAGCGTGTTCAATGTTACCCAGCCGGTGGTCAAGGGCATGATAGAGCGAGGTTTTGGAAGAATTATCAATATCTCATCGGTGAATGGCCAAAAAGGGCAATTTGGACAGGCAAATTACTCGGCATCGAAAGCCGGCCTGCATGGTTTCACGATGGCAGTTGCACAGGAGACAGCAGGCAAGGGAGTGACCGTCAACACGATCTCGCCAGGGTATGTCGCAACCTCAATGACGCAGACAATGCCTCCAGATGTACTCGAACAGATAATTGACCAAGTCCCCATGAAACGAATGGCTACTCCCGAGGAGGTCGCTTATGTAGTTTCCTGGTTGGCGGATGATCGCAGTGCATACATGACAGGTGCGAACATACCCCTCAATGGCGGAATGTTCATGAGCGCATAACATCACTGGGATGATGCCCTACTTGCGGATAGAATGAACAAAAAGCATATGGCTATCCATCAGGGTTAACTGGCCCCACTTTCATGAACCAGACATAATCCTTGCTTTTATTCAATCCAGTCAAGTAGTGAAGGTAATATTATTGAGGCTTTATACACAAGACGACGTGCCAACTTTCACGTCGGTAAATATCCACGATGGAAGTTCAGGGCGAATCCTGTTACATCTGCCAACCCATAAAGTCCGCCTTGCGGGCTGGTAGCCTACTATTTCAAGCCTTGTCAGCTTGTGTATATAATTCCCAGATTCTCACTCGCCCATATTCTCACTCGGCATACCTGCACTCGTCGACCATTCATAAAGTCGATGACAAACCGGATTCCCTAATCATTTCCCTGAAATAAAAGAAATGTACAAGCTATGCAGGCAGATTTGCTAACTCCAAGATTCAACCACTGTCAGTCGATGACTCCATCTGGAAGTACTCACGAGGTGCACTGGACAGAATGGGGAGACAAAAATCACCCTCATCTCGTGATTTGCACGCATGGACTGACAAGAAACGGTAGAGACTTTGACTATCTGGCAAAGCGACTGGGAAATTATTGCCGCATTGTCTGCCCCGACTATCCAGGGCGGGGATCAAGCCCAAAACTCGCAAACCCGGAACATTACTCCATTGAACAGCATGTAATTGATACCTTTTCAATAGTCAAAACGCTTGAATACACCAAACTGGATTGGGTTGGTACGTCTATGGGCGGCTTGATTGGCATGGCTATTGCCGGTATGCCAGAACACCCAATCCAAAGCATGGTCATCAATGATGTTGGTGCTGAAATTCCCGAACAGAGCCTGTATGACCTTGCATCAGAATTGACCCATCAGCCAGATCATTTCAACTCAATGGAAGAGGTTTACGATTATTTCAGACAGGCCTACCCGGGATTTGGCATGCTTGAAGATCACCATTACCGGCATATGGGCGACCATAGTGTATGGCCCAGACCTGATGGAAATGGCTACGAATTGGCCAGAGATCCTGCAATCATTACAGAGCTGGCAAAAGTTCCTCCCTCAAATCTCGATTTATGGGATACCTGGGAAAAAATCAAGATTCCCACACTGATTATTCGTGGTGAGCATTCCGGTCTTTTGCTCGCAGAAACTGTCCGGAAAATGCTGAAAATTCATACGAACTCGTCGGCAATTGAATTCGCGGGCTGCGGACATGCTCCATCCTTGATGGTGGAGAATCAAATCGTCAAAATTTTGGACTGGCTTGGATTTTCATAGTTGGCGTTTACCAGAAAACCCGAAATACTGCCATGAGACATTGACATGAAATGTCGCAGTTATCCACACTGGATGGATCTTGCCGGAACGGAGCCCGGTAAGCGTTTTTCCAGATTCTCGGCTGAAAATCCGCCGGATCCAGAAAATCGTCAGGCACGAATTCGCGAATTTACCGTGCTTCTCAATTTTAAGTGAAAGGATTCATTCATCAATGATTCGGCCATCCAGGATTGGCTGGTATGGATTCATTGTCTGCAGATACTCAACCACAATATCGGTAATCTCCGGCCCATAATCGTAAGCATTCAGGGCATTTTGAGCAAAAACAGAATAGCCATCGCCACCACCACGCAGAAAATCATTGGATACGATGCCATAAACCTGATCCGGATCAAGTGGTAGCCACTCATTTTCCAGATTGACTTGAACATCATATACTTGCTTGGCATTCGCCCCTGGCGAAAGAGAATACCGAAACCGAAGTCCAGAAACTTGCGGGAATTGCCCGCCGCCCTGCCCTACCTTGCTGACTGCGGACTTCAGCGAAACCAGTAAATCTGCACCCGTCAATTCAAAACTCGAAAGTTGATTTTGAAACGGCAATACCGTAAGTACCTCGCCCATGGTAATCGCACCTTGATCAATGGAACTTCGTAAACCACCGGCATTGGTGATTGCAATGTCAAAACCATGTGATTTCGCATGAGAAAGCATTGCATCGGCTACCAGATTGCCAATCTCACACTCTCGGATCCGACAATTCTTTCGGCTTCCATCTATTGGGCTCCCAGCTTCTCCGATTATTCTATTTCGAAGTTCGTTCAAAGGCTCTGAAAGTTCTGAAATTCTTTTCTTTATTTCCTGATTCTCTAAGAATTTATTGTCCAAAATAATGGGATTTCCGGTCGCCAATGCTATCCTCCCACGATCGTCGAATGAAACATCCAGTCGACCCAGATATTTCCCATAGGCTTGGGCCTGAACGATCGCTACTGTAGATCCATTTGGTGATTCCACCAAGGTTGGATAGGGTCCTTCTGATTGTTCGCTATCTTGATTTGACAGAAGGGTATGCGAATGCCCGCCTACAATGACATCAATACCTTCAACGGTTGCTGCTAAATGTTTATCAATCTCATATCCAGAATGCGAGAGCAGTACTATTCGGTCGATTCCCTGATTTGCAAGCTTGGCTATTTGCCGATCTAGTGCCATGCCGGGGTCGGTGAACCTAATGCTTGGCCCCGGTGAAGACAGTTCAGCTGTATTGACAGGTGCCAATCCGATCAGGCCATACTTGAAATTCCCTTTTTCAATGACTGCTGAAGACATCAGGATGTTTTTCAGCAGCGGCTCATCAGAAATATCCGCATTGGAGAGTAAGACCGGAAACTCTGCTTGTTTTATGAAATTATGTAATGCTTCTGGCCCCAAATTGAATTCATGGTTGCCCACAGCCATTCCATCGTAACCCAGCATGTTCATCATTTCAGCCAGTGCTTGACCTTGATAGTGAGTAAAGAAAAGCGAACCTTGAAACTGATCTCCGCCATCTACCAGTATTGAATTTTCGGAGTTTACGCGTTCGCCCTGAAGCGCTGTAGCAAGGCGCGCATAGCCACCAAAGCACTTGCCATTGGAATCTTCTTCTGCAGTACAAGTCTGATTGTACTGATTGATTGGTTCGATTCTGGCATGCAGGTCATTGGTATGCAGAATCGTCAGGGTTTCGGCCTCAGCACTCATACCCAGCGATAGAACCAGGGTAGCCAGTAGCGAAACATGCCGAATCATGCAAACATTGCCCCGATCACGAGATACGTTCCAGCTACTTGTCCTATTGGCGGTGAGTAGCGTTGTCAATCGTTGAAAAATGTTGGTGTTCACTGGCCGGCTTATTTCAATAATGTGGCTCGATCGAAAATACTGTTCCTGCGCCATCATGATTATGGCGAGTCTTTGCTAGGGAAAATCGAACTGTCCGGTTTCATGGTAAATGGATTGTCCGCTATTGACGATCACTCCTCCCGGAGGCCGGCCGCGCATGGCGGACATTAGGCGACGGCATCTTCATACTTTACCATCAACTGGACGTGGGCGTCATAATGTGCGAGTTCCTGTGGTCCGTGATGGAGCGACAGGCTCCTTCCGAATATTCCAGCACTCAGGTCCTGAAATAGTAGCGAGCGCTTCAGCCCTCGTGATTCCGCCGGTACTGCTCCACGAGATTCTTCAAATCGCATCAGTCCGGTCTCCTGCAGTCATAACGCCTACTTCATGGTCACTCCAGAAAGAGGACGGTTTATGTGTCGCGAACATGAACCCGCGACTGCCCTGACAAAGACGCGGTCGGACTTGCCACGTCAGGATTGATACCCGGCCTCGTTTGTTTTCTAGTCTCAGGCATCGGGCCCGGACTCGATTCTAGCCTTCGGCTTTTCTCGATTTGAGGAATAAGCATGACGGTACGTGTATTCTCGGACAAGGTGGAACCACCCAGAATGTGTCGAGACCCAAACCCGGACCGGCCTGAAACAGAGCACGCGCCATACCTCGGTTCTTGTTGTCCAGACCGGAAAAGTGCGTGCAAGGATCTGCTTCCAAACGACGATTAATCCGAGCGTCAACTTTGACCTATCAGAAGGATCAATCGGGAGCTTTGTCTTGACGGAGTTTGAGCGCAGATACAAGCGTAACAGTGCGATGCAAGAAACACATCGGGCAAGTGGAGATAGAACGCTGGCGATGGCTACAAGTATATTCTCGATGTCACTGCAAGAACCTTTCCGGGATGCTGACCAATTGACGGAACCGGAGGCGGTTCAGGGCCGCCTCTTTCCCAGTCAGGTTCTGTGTTCTCCAGGCGGATCTGTTGCCAGCTCCACGGGCATTGTTGTATATAACCACCAATTGAAAGGAGATGGTGGCCAGGGGCAGAATCGAACTGCCGACACGAGGATTTTCAGTCCACTGCTCTACCGACTGAGCTACCTGGCCAGTAAACGAAGCCTTGAATTAGAAATCAGAAGAAGGTTGCAGTCAAGAACAGATTGCGAAATTACAGCGAATTATCGGGAAAATCCAGTCTTGCCCACACAAGGCTTGCCTATTGCCTGGCTTCGTTTGTCTCATCCAATACAAAATCGATAAATACTTTTGCGGTTTGGGAAAGTTGTTTGCCTCTTCGATAAACAATATACCAGTGCCTGATGACCGGAAATCCCTGAATATCAAGTGAGATCAGACGTTCCAGTTCCAGCTCAAGTCTCACAGTATGAATTGAAACCATCGCAAGACCCAATCCGGCTTGAACACTTTGTTTGACGATCTCATTACCGGTTACCTGAATGCCCGGTATTGGTTTTACGCCATGCTCGTCAAACACTCTCTTCATCGCTTGGCGAGTACCTGAACCAGACTCCCGCATAACAAAGGTTTCCCCGCTCAATTCCTTGATTGGTATTTTTTTTCTTTCCGCCATAGGGTGGTTTGGAGAAGCGATAACGATTAATGGATTATCCATAAACGAAACGGCTTCTGCATTCAGGCTTTCAGGGGGGGCACCCATCAATACCAGGTCAGGTTCATTATCCTCCAGTCTCTTGATTAATTCCTGTCGGTTGATGACCTCTAGACTGATTTTTATCCCTTTGTGTTTCTCGCAAAAGCGAGATAGAAGACGGGTCGCAAAATAGTTGACCGTCGATGCGATGCAGATTTTCAGTCGCCCCCCTTCCACTCCCCGTAAAAGGTTAATGTCATATTGAATTTCATTCAGATGGTTGAGCATGGTTTGGCTATGCCGAAACAAGATGTGACCCGCCTCGGTCAGAAAGATTTTCTTTCCCATCTGCTCAAACAGAGGCATATCCAGAATTTCCGAAAGTTGACGAACCTGGATAGAAACAGCCGGTTGGGTCAGATACAGCTCCTCGGCTGCCCGAGTGAAGCTCAAATGTCTTGCAACCGCCTCAAATACCTGCAATTGGCGCATTGTGATATGCAGGGCCATGGATGAACTGAATAAATG
>JAPYNK010000172.1 GCA_028285825.1 Arenicellales bacterium
GTATTGCTTCCCTGTCTTTTCGCGGATTGAATTTTGGCATTGACTTCACGGGTGGAACGCTGGTCGAGGTGGGTTATCCGAGCCCTGTTGAAATTGAAGAGGCACGAGGAGTGCTAATCGGCAATGGCTTTGAAGATGCGGTTGTACAGCATTTCGGTACGCCACAGGACATCCTGGTAAGATTGCCTGCCATTGCCTCAACAGGGGATGGTGGTGCGGCCGAGCTAAGCAGTCGGGTCATGGAGGTATTGCGCGGACCCTATGATGAAACGCTGCTTGAGTCATCAAGTCTTTCAACTCAACAGTGTGTTTCGGGCGGGGTGATATCTGACTGCCAGATTCAAATGCGACGAGTTGAGTTTGTAGGGCCGCAGATTGGCGATGAGCTAGCCAATCAGGGCGGTCTTGCAATGCTGTATGCCTTGCTCGGTATCCTGATCTACGTCACGTTTCGTTTTGAATGGAGATTTGCGGTAGGTTCAATCGCCGCTCTGGTCCATGATGTGGTGATTACTGTTGGCATGTTTGCATTGTTCCAGCTTGAATTTTCGCTTCCGGTACTGGCAGCGGTATTGGCGGTTATTGGTTATTCACTGAATGATACGATCGTGGTCTGTGATCGAATTCGCGAAAATTTTCGCAAGATGCGCAAGAGTAATGTCATGGAAATCATGAACAGGGCAATCAATCAGACTCTGCCGCGAACCCTGTTGACCTCTCTTACCACACTCCTTGTGGTCGGAACTTTGCTGATTCTGGGCGGAGAGGTCATTCGAGGCTTTTCGTTTGCGCTTTTGATTGGTGTTCTGGTGGGCACCTATTCATCGATATTCGTGGCCAGTCCGACCATTCTGGTTCTGGGAATCAAGCGTGAAGACATGCTGCCCGTGCAAAAGGAAGGCAAGACGGCTGAATCCTGAATTATTGCGATAACCCCTCATTGGTGAGTGGCTCGTAAGCGATCCCAATCAAGATGTCTGTACTTGACGATGAGCGATTCATGTCAATGGCTCTTGACTTGGCCAGACGAGGTCAATATACCGTGCACCCCAATCCCGCGGTGGGGTGTGTGGTGGTCAAGGGCAATGAAGTCGTTGGCCAGGGCTGGCATCAACGAGCCGGTGAGCCGCATGCCGAGGTTCGAGCGCTTGAAGATGCCGGGGAGCAGGCACAGGGTGCAACCCTGTATGTGACCCTTGAACCCTGCAGTCACACAGGTCGTACCCCACCTTGTGCCGATGCTGTGATCCGTTCAGGCGTGAGTCGTGTGGTGATTGCTTGTGAAGACCCGAATCCACTTGTTCGCGGACGAGGCTTGAGTGCTCTCCAGGGTGTGGGAATAGAGGTTGTAACGGGCATTTGCAATGCAGATGCCATAAACCTTAATCGCGGATTTTTCAAGCGCATGTCCTGCAACATGCCCTATGTTGTCTTGAAGGTTGCGGCCAGTCTGGATGGGCGAACTGCAATGCCTGGCGGAGAGAGCCAATGGATTACCGGTGAAGAATCGCGCCGTGATGTTCATCGATTGAGGGCGCTTTCTTCCTCCGTGCTCACTGGGATTGGCACAATCAAAGCCGACGATCCAGCCTTAACTGTTCGACATGTCAAAACTTCGCGACAGCCGGAACGGGTAGTTCTGGACAGTCAGTTGTCCATCTCGCCACAGGCCAGAATTTTCGATGATTCGGCCAAGGTCTATTTGTTCACTGCCACAAGTGCAAACAGGGGCCTGAAACTTGAGGGGATATCCAATGTTGAGATCATCTCCTGCCCGAATCAGGCAGGGCGGGTAGATTTGGTCGAGATGCTCAAGGCTTGTGCGAAAAGACAGATGAACATGATTTTGATTGAAGCGGGCCCATGTTTGGCGGGCAGCTTTTTGAGGCAAGGCCTTGTCGATGAACTTGTTGTCTATCTTGCGCCAGATTTGCTGGGTAGCGATGCACTGCCCATGTTTGAGCTTCCGGGAATTGCCCGGATGTCCGATAAAATCCAGATGGACATGATTCATGCGGAGCGTTATGGTTCTGATCTCAAGCTTGTCTTGATGCCAGAGGAGAAGGGAATTAACTCAGGCATTGCCCATACCTCAAAATGACGATATTTTAACTGCGCACCAGCTTTTTATTAAAGTTATCTATAATATATTCATCATAAATTTTTATTTTACTGTATTTTAATGTCACAATTTTGAATGTTCTAGCAGACTATTCCCGCTTTACGATTTTCGATTCACTTATAAAAACCAGCTTTAGGTTGCTTCCATATGTACTCTCTGCACGCTTTACCAAAAATACTCTTAGCCGACATTCGGTTTTTGCAGAATCAAACGGATTGCCTGCCTGTCCGGACAGGCCGGGACAGTGTTGTACTTTAGAGTGGAATTGGGAGTCAACAGTTTTTTTGAGATTATTTGGCGTGCAAAGTATATAATTCCCATTTGATTGTTTTATCGACGCACTCGGGGCAATGTTTCTCGTTAAATTTGGCGATGTAATTTACGATTTATAAGGTAGTTATCATGAAAGAATTGGGAATTACATGCCTTCTACACCATCCGGCAAGCCCACTATTAGATGGGGATGTGGGGGCTGAGGGGTTGGGATGAGGGTTTGTAGCATTGCCATTTATTTGTCACAAGACAAAAGAAATGTGGACAATGCCAACAACAACAATTATTTCAACGAAACTGCTTATTAAAGTTATCTTGTTAAGGTTATTTCCGTAAATTTAATTCAAGGCAACCCTGAGCCTTGATAACAATCCAAGATAATAAAATGGGAGTTCCTTATGTCGTTTAAAAAAACCTTAACTAATCCACAGACCGGAAAAACAGAAACCGGAACTGAATTGGATATAGTTACATCCAAACCGTCGGTCATCGAACTTGAATTGGAAGATGGTACGTGCATGAGAATAAAGCACTCAGTTATTGGAGTTATACGTCTGGATGACAAGAATGAAAAAGACGAAGACGTGTATAACCTTGAATGCAATATGAAGATAGACATCATTCCCGCTGAAGAATAGAAAAATGGCGGATAAAGTTAAAAAGGAAATCAATTCTTTTACGGACCTTCCGAAGGGCTGGCATTTTGGGGAAGGCGTAGGAGCTAATGAAACTGCTGTAAAAGCCACTCACGATGTTCACAATCTCATGATTGAAAATGGTGCTGAAGAAATAGAAGTATTTCCGGCTATTGACGGAGGGGTATTGATTTCGGGATATTTCGATAACGAATCGCTGGATGTTTCGTGTCGGCCGAATGAGGGAATGGAAATTGTCCATGAGATTGACGACAATCTCAAATACGAAAAGGAAGGACTGTGTTTGAATGATGTAAAAAAATACTTGGAGGAATTGAATTGGAGCAAGAGGTCATACGGATACTACATCCAAAACATTTCAGCAAGCGAAAAAAACGATTTACCAGTGAAGCTTTTCAACCCTCCAGCGATCAATCCGGGGTCTCGGTCATCGATTCTGAATGTTCTCGTACATGTAGTGGAAATGAATGCCAGCATATCAGTAAATATTACGGACAAATCACTGGTATTCCATGCCTGTTTTGGAGAATCAAGTCGGAAATCTTACCGGACGACTGCCAAATTTCTAAAGAATCATCAAACACTGGGGATGACTGTCACCGGAATTTAGAAGGATTGAATAGAAGCAAGTGCAGGAGTTTAATGAAGCAGGTAAAAATAACGGATCTTGAAATATGCGAAGATGGAGAGCCGAGGCAGTTAACGAAATTTGATATCGACTCAATGCATAAATCGAAATTCGGGTAAGACATGACGAAAAAACATTCTGAAACTGGCGAAACCAGTGTTGCTTTTTCTCTCCTTTCCTGTATTTGCCCGCCCCCATTTTGCCATTATTCCCAATGGCGCATGAAGAGCCTCAATGGCAAGTTGTGCCTTTTCCAAATTTCCACTGCGCATTCTTGGCAACAGTACCGAAACAAACATTCCCCAATTCTGAATCCATCTTGCAACAAGCTCTTTTTGCAGCACCGAATCCGATTCTGCTTCAGGTAGACCGGGGCAGGGAATTTCAAACTGCTCTTCCAGAGTTACCTTTGCCTGGATAATAGGGCAATAATGGGCAAAAAAGCTTCTATTAGGGAAAACACTTTGCCTGCCTTCTCCTGAACGCCGCTAAAATCAAGCAACATTGCAATACAGAAAGTAAAGACCGAGGTGCAGCTGATTGCCTTGTTTTTTCTTCCCATCCACGCATTCTAATCCACCTGCTCATGTTGTGCCATTCCTGATTTATCCCGTACAGTTCCGTCGTGATGGTGTAGAAAGTTCTACCCTTTCCCCTCATCCTTGCCGATTTCTCTTTCCCGCTTTCGCCTTTCATGCCAGAGCATGATGCGCCCCTTGAAATGCCCGTGATACTTATCGTTTCCAGACACTCGGCATACCGCAATGCTTCGCTTGCCACTGAATTGCTGTCAGGTAGCCATGTTCCCCAGTTCCTGTACTTCTTGGAAAGTACGACGTATTACTGATGGGCTTCCGCTCGCTACCGTGTTCTGCGACGCTCGGCAACGGGCTGCGCCGGGGCAGCGTGCCGCCCGCCGCGAGGAACCGGGCGTTCCCCGGGCGTGCATCGGGGCCCTGCCGGAAGGGGCGGGGGTATCGCGGTTC
>JAPYNK010000173.1 GCA_028285825.1 Arenicellales bacterium
TCTTTCAGGCTCTTGTCCCGAATCAGCGAGGAGAGAATTCGCACGAACGCCATGGTGGTCGAGATTTCCCGATCACCGGTCCCTTCAAGCTGCGCCTTGAAGATATCCAGCTTCGGCAGCGATATCCCCGGCGCACTGAAGACTTTCCGAGCCGGAAGAAAACCACCCAGGGCCTTTCTTCTCTCCAGAAGATACTGGGTCTCCTCGGAGTCTTCTGCAGGCCGGTAAAACGGGGTCTTTGCAACTTCTTCGTCAGTCAATGGGATATTGAAACGGTCTCGGAAAGCAAGGAGCGACTGCTCTCCCATTTTCTTTTGCTGATGAGTGGTGTTCTGGCCCTCGCCGGCCTCACCCATGCCATAACCTTTAACCGTTTTGGCCAGAATAACCGTTGGCTGTCCTTCATGATGAGTGGCGGCATGGTAGGCAGCATAGATTTTATGGGGATCATGACCGCCACGATTCAGTCGCCAGATATCTTCATCGGTCAGGTTTGCAACCATGGCCTTCAAGTCCGGATACTTGCCGAAGAACTTCTCGCGGACATAGGCACCATCATTGGCCTTGAAGGCTTGATATTCACCATCCACTGCTTCTTCCATGCGATGCTTCAGGATGCCTTTCTCATCACGTATCAGGAGCTTGTCCCAATAGCCTCCCCAGATCAGCTTGATGACATTCCAGCCAGCACCGCGAAAATCGCTTTCGAGTTCCTGGATGATTTTCCCGTTTCCACGCACCGGTCCATCGAGTCTCTGCAGGTTGCAATTGACCACAAAAATCAGATTGTCGAGATTTTCGCGACCTGCGAGAGCCAGAGCACCGACCGATTCTGGCTCATCCATCTCGCCGTCTCCGAGAAATACCCAGATTTTTCTATCCTTGGCATCAATCAGACCACGGTTATGCAGGTATTTCATGAAACGAGCCTGATAGATTGCCATGATTGGCCCAAGTCCCATCGAGACCGTCGGAAACTGCCAGAAATCCGGCATCAACCAGGGATGGGGATAGGAAGAAAGACCCCCACCGTCAACCTCCTGGCGGAATTTGCTTAAAACATCCTCATCAAGCCGACGCTCAAGATAGGCCCGTGCATAGATTCCCGGAGCAGAATGACCCTGAATAAAGATCATGTCGCCAAGATGTTCAGGCGTGGCGGCTCGCCAGAAATGGTTGAAGCCAACATCATAGAGTGTGGCTGCAGAGGCAAAACTCGCGATATGTCCGCCCAATTCCGTTGAGATGCGATTTGCCCTGATGACCATGGCCATGGCATTCCAGCGAATTAATGCCCGGATACGCCATTCCAGGGCATGATCACCCGGACTCGGCTTTTCCATGTGCAAGGGTATGGTATTGAGATAAGCGGTATTTGCCTGATAGGGGATATGTACGCCTCGACGGCGTGAGTGACCAATCAGGGATTCGATAATATAGTGAGCGCGCTCCTGACCTTGAGTCTCCAGTACGGCCTCGAGGGAATCCAGCCATTCTCGAGTTTCGATTTCATCAATGTCAGTCGTGATGTTGGGATTGACCATGTTCGATAACCAAATGTTGTTATTTCGTTCCATGCAAATGCCCCATGAGGCATTTGCCGTGCTCATTATAGGCAATATCTTTTCAGATTGCCAAAATATTGAAATCTTCGGTCTGCTTGAGCATTCAGGGATGGCTGTTCGGTCAGCTTGAAACACTGCCAGACATGGGCATTGGACAGACGGTTCCGTTTCCGGGGGAGCATTGTGCGTCAAAATTTCCGGTTCCGGATATGCTATAATCAGTATGTGAACACAATGCCCCGGGCAACCGCTCCAAGCCGTACATACCTGTTCCCTTTTCTGAACCCCTGTTTCATCAATTTTATGCACAGTGGGCCAGGATTTCCTATTGCTTTTCTATCATGAACGACCTCTCCTTTGCCCTAGAAACGCTTCCGGCAAATCTTGAGAAGGAAATGCGGCAATCCTACCTGGATTATGCGATGAGCGTAATCGTGGGCCGTGCGTTGCCCGATCTTCGAGATGGCCTCAAGCCCGTGCACCGAAGGGTACTCTACGCCATGCTTGAATCGGGCAATGACTGGAACAAGCCATACAAGAAATCGGCCCGCATCGTCGGTGAGGTGATTGGCAAGTACCATCCCCATGGGGACAGCGCAGTGTATGACACGATTGTGCGTCTGGCCCAGACTTTCTCGATGCGTTACACCCTGGTTGATGGACAGGGCAACTTCGGCTCGGTTGATGGCGATGCCCCCGCAGCCATGCGCTATACGGAAATCAGGCTGTCAAAAATTGCACATGAGCTACTGATTGACATCGACAAGGAAACAGTGGACTTTGGTGCAAATTACGATGATACTGAAACACAGCCACTGGTCTTGCCGACCCGCATTCCGAATTTGCTTGTCAATGGGTCTGCTGGGATTGCAGTGGGCATGGCAACCAACATTCCGCCACATAATCTCGGCGAAACCATCGATGCCTGCCTGGCCCTCATCAGGAATCCGGATCTGACAGTCGGCGAGCTGATGGAATACCTCCCGGGACCGGATTTCCCAACCGCTGGCATTATTCTGGGCTCTCAGGGTATTCGGCAGGCATATGAAACGGGCAGGGGTCGTGTGATTGTTCGTGCCAAAACCGAAATTGAAACACTCGACAACGGGCGTGAATGCATTGTCGTTCATGAGTTGCCATATCAGGTGAACAAGGCACACCTGCTGGAAAAGATCGGTGAACTGCACCGCAGCAAGCGCATAGAAGGCATCTCGGCACTGCGTGACGAGTCTGATAAGTCAGGCATGCGCATGGTGATTGAGGTCAAGCGCGGCGAGCAGGCCGAGGTGCTGCTGAACAACCTGTATTCCCAGACCAGGATGCAGACCGTATTCGGCATCAACATGGTCGCGCTGAATGACAATCAACCCAGCTTGTTTGGTCTCAGGGAAATTCTCGAAAAATTTGCCGCGCACCGCCGGGAAGTGGTGACTCGAAGAACCCTGTTTGAACTCAGAAAAGCTCGAGACCGTGCACACACTCTCGAGGGCTTGGCAGTGGCCTTGTCGAACGTTGACGAGGTGATTGCATTAATCCGGGCAGCAAGCAATCCCGCCAGGGCCAGGGAAAAACTGCTTGAGAGATTCTGGAGTCCGGGAGTTGTCGAAGAACTGGTTTCAAGGAGTGACAGCTCCTTGTCGAGACCTCTTGGCCTGAATGAACGATACGGAATCAATGCGGAAGGATACCGTCTCACAGCCGAACAGGCACAGGCGATACTTGATTTGCGATTGCAGCGACTGACCGGGCTCGAAAGAGAGAAGATCATCAAGGAATACACGGAGATTATCGGGCAGATTCGCGAACTGCTGCATATTCTGGAAGACCCGGATCGATTGCTCGAGGTCATTTGCGGGGAACTTGAAGCAATCCGCGAGAACTTTGACGATCCTCGACGAACCGAGATTGCCGAAGGCATGCTTGACTTGACTCTGGCAGATCTGATACCGGTGGAGGACCTGGTTGTAACCATCTCCCGGGAAGGCTATGCGAAAGCCCAGAAAATCTCCGAATACACGGCTCAGAGGCGGGGTGGCAAGGGCAAGATTGCCACTCGCACCAAGGAGGAAGATTTTGTTGAACGGATGTTCACGGCCAATTCACACGACACGATTCTCTGCTTTTCAAGCGCAGGCAAGGTTTACTGGCTGAAAACTTATGAGTTCCCGCAAGCGGGAAGACAGGCGCGCGGAAAACCGCTGGTTAATCTTCTGCCACTGCTAGCCGATGAACAGATTACGGCAGTGCTGCCGATCAGCGAATATGACCAGGATAAAAAACTGGTGATGGTTACGTCGAGAGGCTTCATCAAGCGCTGTGCGATGAGTGCTTTCTCGAGGGCTCGCAGTACGGGCTTGATAGCAGTCAAGCTGCTCGAGGACGACTATCTGATCAATGTATCGATCACGGACGGAACCCGGGATATCATGCTGTTCAGCAATGAAGGTCGAGCCATTCGTTTTTCCGAATCCAGAATACGAACGATGGGGCGGGCAACGCGTGGCGTGCGCGGAATTCGGCTTGGTGACAATGCCCGGGTGATTTCAATGGCAATTCTGCCGCCTGCCGGTGAAGCATCCGATGAAGCGGGGAAAACAGGTGCAACAGTTCTGATCAGCACTGAAAATGGATACGGAAACAGAACCTCAATCAATGATTATCCCTGCAAGGGGCGGGCAGGAAAGGGGGTGATCGCCATCAAGACCAGCGAACGCAATGGCAAGGTGGTCACAGCCCATCTGGTGGAAAATAACGATCAGGTCATGATGATTACCAATGGCGGTACCCTGATTCGAACCAATGCCGGCGATATTTCGGTGATTGGTCGAAATACTCAGGGCGTCCGGCTGATTTCCCTGAATGAAGGAGATACCCTGGTCAGTATGTCCAAGGTTGTCGAACCTGAAGAAGCAGAAGAGAACGAACAGCAGGGAGAGCAAGACATCGCAGAAGGTGGTGTTGAAACGGCTGACGAGTCCAGTGGCTGATGGCAAGGGACAATAGCAATTCGATTGCCGATTTTCGCCAGCAGATTGATCACATCGATCTGAAAATTCTCGAGTTGATGAATCAGAGGCTCGGTGTGGCAGCCAAAATCGCCGGGATCAAGCACGAGCAGCAAAACCCCGATTACTACAGTCCCGAACGTGAGGCCCAAGTGCTGCGGCGACTGCAGGAGCTGAATCGGGATGGTCAGATGCCAGACACTGCGATTGAGAGCCTGTTTCGGGAAGTCATGTCCATTACCCGCCACTCGGAATCCGAGATGTCGGTTTCGGTGCTGGGTCCGCCGGGCACTTATACGGAAGCTGCTGCCCGCAAGCATTTTGGACAGACCATGCATGTTATTGACCATCCGACAATTGATGATATCTTCAGGGCCACGGAGACGGGTGGGACTGATTTTTCCGTCGTGCCGGTTGAAAATTCAACCGAAGGGGGCGTGACTGGAACGCTGGATCGACTTTGTACCACAATGCTCACGGTGTGTGGAGAAATCAATCTGGAAATTCACCACTGCCTGCTTGGCAAGGCAGAATCGCTGGATCGGGTGGAGACCATTTACGGGCATACCCAGTCGCTGGGCCAATGTCGCGAATGGATCGAGAAGAACTGCCCTCATGCTGAAAGAATTCCGGTTGGCAGCAATGCCGATGCCGCAGTCAAGGCTACCGATGAGCTTCAGAGTGCAGCCATTGCCAGTCCGATCGCGGCCGACCGCTACGGACTCCGGATTCTGGCCAGCAATATCGAGGATGATCCCGGCAATTCCACGCGTTTTCTGGTCCTGTCGAAACGGCCGACACCGCCAAGCGGCAAGGACAAGACCTCCCTGATTGTTGCTGCGGCCAACAAGCCGGGTTCCCTGGTTGAATTGCTGATTC
The DNA here is from genome assembly GCA_028285825.1 of Arenicellales bacterium. Taxonomy (GTDB): domain Bacteria; phylum Pseudomonadota; class Gammaproteobacteria; order Arenicellales; family Poriferihabitantaceae; genus Poriferihabitans; species Poriferihabitans thioversatilis. Next base: position 5,450 of record JAPYNK010000173.1, read on the forward strand.
CGCTACTGACCGAAAAAGTCGACATGACTCGCCTGGAATCCAGACCCTCGAAAATCGGGCTATGGGCCTATGTCTTTTTTATCGACATCGTCGGACATCAGGATGAAGAGCATATTGAGCGGGCTCTGCAGGATCTTCGCTCGAAAGCCGGTTATTACAAGAATCTGGGCTCCTATCCAGCCGCATTATGATCGAAATTGAGTTTGCAACAACACTCTTTGCCCAGAGAGCTGCAAATGAAGCTTGAAAAGTCTCTGCCGCTGTTGTTTTCGCATTTGACCGCACACTGTCGACATGGTCAACGCCTGAACGGGAAGATGCGAATGCGTCGCACCATGCGCGGTGTTGTGGCAAGACTGTTCAAGTGTCCATGATGAGCGAATAGCCGGAGCACCGCTGTCCTGATGAGTATTGGCCGATCATTTTGGCAGAACAACCTTCCGGGGGCGCAACGTGTTCCGGCTGTCCCGGTATTGAACAGCATAAGCAAAGAATGACGCCGATGGATAACGCTACTCCTCTGATACGGAAACTCATCATCGTTGGAGTCGGCCTGATTGGCGGATCCCTGGCACTGGCATTGCGCCGAGCCGGGGCAGTGCAGGAAATTATTGGCGTTGGACGGAGTGAAGTCAATCTCAACAAGGCCATTGAAGTCGGCGCCATAGACAGCGTCGTCTCGCGGTTGTCCGATGCTGCGGAGGATGCAGATGTAATTGTTCTTGCGACGCCAGTCAACACCATTAATCAACATTTGGAGGAATTGTCGGTAAACCCTTCAAAAGACGTGATCATTACCGATGTTGGGAGCGTCAAGCAAGACATCGTGCTTGCCGCCAAAAAGTGCCTGAAAGAGCGGTACAGGAACTTTGTACCGGGCCATCCCGTCGCGGGACGTGAAAGGTCCGGCATTGATGCGGCAAATCCCGAACTGTTCAAAAATCACAATGTCGTATTGACGCCTGAAGATGGCGTTAGTCCTGAAGCAGTCGCTGTTGTCCGGGCGATGTGGATGGCAACCGGAGCCTCGATCATTTTCATGGACCGGAAAGAACATGATGCAGTGCTATCCCTGACCAGCCATCTTCCGCACATTCTGGCCTATGCGATGATGAATTATCTGGCTGGCGACCCCAATGCAGAGCGTTGCTATCAGATGACTGCCGGCGGGTTTTATGACTTCACGCGAACCGCATCAAGCGATCCTGAAATGTGGCGCGATATTTCCATTATGAACAAGGACTGCTTGCTAGAAGATATTCGCAGATTTCAAGGCCGGTTGGGGGACATTGCCATGATGATTCAAGACGGTGAAGAGGCCCCCTTGGAGAAGCTGTTTGAGGATGCGCGGCAGGCCCGATCACTGATCACGGAGAGAAGAAAATTCAGCCAGTCATCCTGAAGAGAAATGAACCGGTATCAGGCCAGCAGATGAGTAACGTGATTTTCCATGCCCATCCTTCGCGCAGGCTTCAAGGACAATTGAGGGTCGCGAGCGATAAGTCCATATCGCATCGTTCAGTGATTCTGGGTTCTGTTGCCAATGGAAAGACCCGCATTGAAAATCTTCTGGAAGGCGAAGATGTTCTGGCAAGCATTCGGGCCTTTCAGAGGATGGGCGTAAACATCGTTCAGAATATTGAAGAGCGTGGTCCAGTTTACATAATTGACGGAGTCGGGCTGAATGGTCTTCATGCTCCGGGGCAGCATCTGTATCTCGGTAATTCGGGGACGGCTTTTCGGCTGATTGCCGGGTTGCTGGCGAGTCAGCAGTTTGCATCCACCTTGACGGGGGATGATTCCCTGTCGAAGCGCCCGATGTCTCGAATTATCGAACCGCTAGTGCAAATGGGGGCGATCATTCACTCGGCAGATGGCACTCCACCCTTGTCAATCGAGCCCGGTGGAGAACTTGCAGGCATTACGTTTCATCCTCCTGTAGCATCAGCACAGGTCAAGTCGGCCGTACTTCTTGCAGGGTTGAAGGCAAGCGGTGAGACACGGATTATCGAGTCGGTGCCAACTCGAGACCATACTGAAAGAATGCTGGCTGGCTTTGGCTACCCGATATCGGTTACCGGTACAGAGGTTCGTCTTGAAGGCGGACATGCCTTGACGGCAACACATGTAGATGTACCGGCAGATCTTTCCTCAGCCGCTTTTTTTATCGTAGCGGCACTCATTGTTCCGGACAGTCGACTGCAGCTGAATGATGTCGGGATTAATCCCCGACGATCAGGCATTCTGGATATCCTGAAGCGCATGGGTGCAGATATCGAGATTGAAAACACGAGATGGCAGGGTGGCGAAGAAGTAGCCGATCTGGTCGTAACCACTTCAGAACTCAACGGATGCGAAATCCATGGAGGTGACGTGGCTCTCGCGATTGATGAGATTCCGGTGATCTGCATTGCAGCAGCTGCCGCAAAAGGCATAACCACGATCCATGGGGCTGAGGAGTTAAGAGTCAAGGAAAGTGATCGCATCAGAGCCGTTGCCGAAGGATTGAGCCGGCTTGGCATTGAAGTGGTGGAACGAGAGGATGGCATGACGATTCGTGGAGGGGAATTCAGGTCCGCAGAGATCGACAGCCATGCAGACCACCGCATTGCAATGGCCTTCAGTGTGGCAGGCATGGTTGCCAAAGGAGATGTCAGGATCATGAACTGCAGGAATGTCGCGACTTCATTTCCCAATTACATCGAGATGGCAAATCAATCCGGCATGCAGATTACCCTCGAATGAATGAGCAACTGGTAACGCGAGTCCCGGTGGTGGCCATAGACGGGCCGGGCGGTTCAGGCAAAGGCACGGTATCAACTGCCGTAGCCCGCCATTTTGGCTGGCACTATCTCGACAGCGGTGCCATCTATCGAGTGCTGGGCTATCTGGCACATGAAAATCGGATCAACGAGCATGATGTATCGGGTTTGACAGCCTTGACACATGATCTTGACATTGAGTTTCAGGAGGAGGGCGTCGTTCTGGACGGCCAGAATGTTGAAACCCTGATTCGAACGGAAGAGGCGGCTGATCGAGCCTCCCGCATCTCCCCGATTCCGGAGGTCAGACGCTCGTTACTGGAATGGCAGCGAAAACAGGCCCGTCCTCCGGGCCTGGTGAGTGATGGCAGAGATATGGGCAGTGTGGTATTTCCCGATGCGTTGTGCAAGTTTTTTATCACGGCAACCCCAGAAAAAAGAGCAGAGCGTCGTTATAAGCAGTTGAGAGAAAAAGGTTTCGGTGTTAAAATGGAGATTCTACTTCGCGAAATCGCCAAACGTGATGAACGTGATGCGATGCGCAAGGCTTCCCCGCTTAAGCCTGTTGAGGATGCCACGGTCATTGATACGACCGATATGAGTATTGGCAACGTGATTTCTTCGGTGCTTGAAGAGGTCAACAGATGTCTGTGAATCTCGTGAACGGGGGGGGGGCTTTTGTGCCGGGAAGCAGGTAGTTTATTTTGGTGTGTCTGAATCGTGCAGCAAGGCAAGCAATGAAAGGCCGAATTTGAACGACAGACATTTTGTGTTGTACGATTAACCGTTTCCCTGTTGACAGCAGGAGTTGGGAATTTCCCATATTGCAATGAGCCGGGAGATGACTTTTTATACATTAACTGATGGAAAATTTTGAAGCGTTATTAAACGAGAGCATGGATGCTGTCGAAATGAAGCCCGGCGAGCTGATCATGGGCGATGTTATGGAGGCCAACGATGACTATGTGATCATCAGCGTCGGGCTCAAGTCTGATGCCGAAGTTCCAGCCGGTGAATTCAAGAATGCATCAGGCGAGTTGACCGTATCCATAGGGGACCGGGTCGAGGTTGCGCTTGAGGCAGTCGAAGATGGCAATGGAAGTACCCGGGTCTCAAGAGAAAAGGCAATGCGGGTCAGGGCATGGGCGGAAGTGGCCGAAGCCTATGAGAATGACAAGGTTGTCAATGGCATGATTGCCGGCAAAGTCAAAGGCGGCTTCACAGTTGACTTGTATGGTCTACGGGCATTTCTGCCGGGCTCACTGGTTGATATTCGTCCGATCAAGGATTCTGCATATATTGAAGGCCGAGACCTGGAATTCAAGGTTATCAAGCTGGATCAGGGCAAAAACAACATTGTTGTATCACGCCGCGCGATCGTTGAGAACGAACTGGTTGAAGAGCGTGAAAAACTTCTCGAAACTCTGCAAGAGGGGCAAATCGTCAATGGCATCGTCAAGAATCTCACCGATTATGGCGCATTCGTCAATTTGGGAGGTCTTGACGGGTTGCTGCATATTACGGATATTGCATGGAAGCGCATCCGTCATCCCTCCGAGGTACTGAACGTCGGAGACGATCTTGAGGTCCGCGTTCTGAAGTTCGATCGCGATGATGGCCGTGTTTCGCTTGGACTCAAGCAGCTTGGACAGGATCCCTGGCTGGATTTGGCGGAACGTCATCCAATCGGAAGCAAGCTTTTCGGCCGGGTAACCAACCTTACCGACTACGGTGCGTTTGTTGAACTCCAGGAAGGCGTTGAAGGCCTTGTGCACTTGTCCGAAATGGACTGGACGAAAAAGAACATCCATCCGGGCAGGGTTTGCCATATTGGCGATGAAGTCGAGGTCATGGTTCTTGACATTGATTCGGAGAGGCGCCGCATCTCCCTGGGCATGAAGCAGTGTATTGCGAATCCATGGGAGGAATTTGCGGCCATTCACAAGAAAGGAGACCGGATTACTGGCAAGATTCGTTCGATTACGGATTTCGGCGTGTTTATCGGTGTCTTGGGAGGGATTGACGGATTGGTCCACCTTTCGGATCTGTCCTGGAATCGACCGGGCGATGAGGTCGTGACCGAATTCAAGAAAGGGGATGAATTGACAGTCGTCGTACTGTCGATTGATCCTGATCGAGAGCGCATTGCCCTGGGCCTCAAGCAAGCCATGGAAGATCCGTTTCAGGTTTACCTTGCGGGAAACCCGAAAGGCAGTGTAGTCAAGGGTGTGGTGAGCAAGATCAAGGATCGAGCAGCGATCCTTGATCTTGCGCCGAGTGTCGAAGGGCAAATTCGCATATCCGAACTTTCGCAGGATCACGTGGAAAATATCAACAATGTGCTAGGCATTGGTGATGAAGTCGAAGCCAAAATAATCAATGCCGACAAAAAGGAGCGCAGGATATCGCTTTCGATCAAGAAGCTTGAAGCAGACCTTGAAGATGCCGTGAAACACGAATATTCCAAGGATTCCAAGGTGGCTACCACGCTAGGAGATAAACTCAAGGCGCAATTGGAACGTCAGGCCACAGACCAGGAAGAGTAAATACCAGTTTATATCATTCAAACAAGCGGAACAGACTAATGCCAGCACACAAATACAAAATAACCCTAACCAAATCCAAACTGATTGATAACTTATGGAAGAAGCAGGTTCACATGGAAGAAGAGGACATAGAGTTGGCCGTGCAATGTGTTCTGAATCGAATGATCAATGCGCTTGCGGAAGGAAGGAGGATTGAAATTCGAGGTTTTGGGAGCATGTGCCTTCATCATCGCCCTCGCCGGTTGAGTCGTAATCCCAAGACTGGAGAACCGGTATTTGTCCCGGAGAAATTTGTGCCTCATTTCAAGCCCGGGAACGAACTGAAGACTAGAGTAAACAATAAGAAGCGGAGCTAGCTGATTGCCGTGTCTGCCGTTTCCGCTTCATCGAAGCCGTGATTTGCAGTCATGCGATCCTGCATGAATCAGGCAGGCCAAAGCATGACTGGTTTGAAGGCGATTTACGTGAGCAGGCCAATCCGTTTGCCCGGAACATTTGCCATGATGTACTGGCCTGTCGGGGCAGGATGATTCCAGCGTGACCAAGAACGTATTTTTTCAAGTTCCTCGGCAAACCGGATCGCAGCTTGATTCGGGCTGCCTGCAAAACAGTATGCGAATTTCGGCAAAGACGTTTTTTTCCTGTTTTCGTGACTAAGCTCTTCTATTCGCTGATTGCCATTCTGATGGTATTGGTCGGAATTACTTTTCCGTACATGAACAATCAGCATGTTGAGCTTCGCTATTTTGGGTTTTCAGGCGAGGTCAATCTCTCAGTACTCCTGCTGTCCGTGCTGACCATAGGCGTGTTGATCGGGTTTCTGGGTAATTTCTGGGCACTCGTCAAGTGTCGAAGCAGGCTTTCTCAATCAAGGCGGAAATCAAAAAATCCCGTTTCAAGCCGTTAAAACCCGACTGTTCATTGCCCTGGTCTTCAGCTGGAGCAGGGTTCCAGCTTGTCGCAGTGGAAATTGCAGGCTGGCAGAACCGCGATGAACTTCCAGATCAGTCGGGTATAATCAACTTCCCTGATAAATCCCTGCTTGGCGGTAGTCATTGAAATGGATCCGGTATGGTTATTGGTATTGCTTCCCGTTGCCGCAGCTAGCGGATGGCTGGTTGCGACCCATGATCGAACCCCAAAAAAGCAAAAGACCCATATTCCTGATCGCTTCTTCGAAGGATTGAACTGTTTGCTCAACGATCAACCCGATGAAGCACTCAGGATCTTCCTTGATGCCGTCGAGATGGACAGTGGAACCATTGAAATGCATATGGCGCTTGGCAACATGTACCGTCAGCGAGGAGAGGTGGATCGTGCTACTCGAATTCATGAAAACCTCGTCAAGCGTACCGATCTGGACAATGAATTGAGAAGCCAGGCCCTGTTTGAACTGGCGCAAGACTATTTCAAGGCAGGGTTGTATGACCGCGCTGAAAGCCTGTTTCAGGAGTTACGCAAGATCAAGTCAGTCAGGATTCGCGCAGGACGACTGCTGTTGCAGATTTATGATCAGGAAAGAGAGTGGGAGAAAGCGATTGAGGTCTCAATCGAGCTAAACAAGCATTCCGACTCAGACTACTCCCACACCATTGCGCATTTGTACTGTGAAGTGGCTGAGAGCAATATCCGAACCGGAAATTACGCCCAGGCCGAAGCAAACATAGCCCTGGCATTCAAGCATGATCAGCAGTGTATTCGCGGGGTTCTTCAGTCAGGTCGTCTTGCAGCGATGCGCTCCAACCACACTAATGCCATCGCTATCTGGCGGAGTCTGGAATATTTGGCCCCAGACTATCTGGGTGAGGTGGTTGCGCATATTGAAAACAGCTATAAAACCCTGGGTGATCTTGCATCCCTACGCCAGTTTCTGGAATCAGCGCTCGAGAAAAATACCGACATCAGAATTATCAATACCTATGCTGAGTTGACCCGGGAGCAACAGGGAGAGAAGGCCAGCCGGGCGTTAATGCTCAAGCTGGTTCGAGAGCACCCTACTCTGGAAGGAGTGTTGCAGGTCATTGCGAGTCAAGACAGGGCAGCCGGCACCTCTGGTCAGGAAAAGGATTATCAGCTTCTGGCAAGCCTGATCAGTCATGTTGTTGAGACAGGGCGCCATTACAGCTGCAGAAACTGCGGATTTCAGAGCAATTCGTTGCACTGGCAATGTCCCGGCTGCAAGGCGTGGGGCGCCATGCAGAAACCACAGGTGCCCGAGCTTAAGCCAGTTCACCAATGAAGCAGTGTATGGCTCTGGCTATCCTTCGCTTGAACCTGGCCTGATTCCATGAAAGTGTCCGTCATCGGGACCGGTTATGTTGGCTTGGTGACCGGCGCCTGTTTCGCCGAGATGGGAAACGATGTCATCTGCATTGATTCCGATGCAGAAAAAATCGCAGGTCTTAAAGAGGGGGTTGTCCCGATTCATGAGCAGGGACTGGGTGACATTGTTCACAACAACCTGACACATGGCCGTCTTCGGTTCAGTACCCGGATTGTGGAGGGAATCGAGCATGGTGAAGTGAACTTTATCGCGGTTGGCACCCCTTCCAACAGGGATGGCGGCGCGGATTTGTCGAATGTCGAGACTGTTGCGAGATCAATTGGGGAGTCGCTCGAGGGGTTCAAGGTCGTGGTCACAAAATCAACGGTTCCGGTTGGCACTGCCGATCATGTCACCGAGATCATTCGCGAAACCCTGGATAAACGGGAGGCCCAGGCTGATTTTGCAGTGGTTTCGAATCCTGAATTTCTCAAGGAGGGAGTCGCGGTTCGGGATTTCATGAAACCCGACCGAATCATTTTGGGGGGCGATGATGAACGTGCCATCAACCTGCTTCGAGAGTTGTATGCGCCATTTAACCGAAATCATGAACGGCTGATCATCATGGATGCAATGTCGGCTGAATTGGCCAAGTATGCAGCCAATTCGATGCTGGCGTCAAAAATATCGTTTATGAACGAAATGTCCCAAATTGCCGAGCGACTCGGGGCTGACATCGAATCGGTCCGTATCGGTATTGGCTCAGATCCCAGAATTGGCTATGATTTTATTTATGCGGGGTGTGGGTATGGCGGTTCCTGCCTGCCCAAAGATACTCGGGCCTTGTATCGGATTGCAGCGTCTAACGGATATCATGCTCGAATGCTCGCAGCTGTTGATGCGGTCAATAACGAGCAGAAGCGAGTTCTGGCCGAGCGTGTCGTTAGCCGCTTTGGCAGCGATTTGTCGAAATGCAACGTTGCCCTGTGGGGCCTTGCATTCAAGCCTGATACGGATGATATGCGCGAGGCATCAAGCCGCGTCATCATGGAGACCCTCTGGGATCATGGTGCGGCAATCAAGGCCTATGATCCAGTGGCCTGTAATGCAGTCCGAGATATCTATGGTGAACGTGTAGACTTGCAGTTGTATGAGGACGATCCGTTCGAGGTGCTGGAAGGTGCCGATTGCCTGGTTATTGCAACGGAGTGGGGTGAGTTTCGTGGAATTGACCTGATCAAGGTGCGCGATGCGATGTCCGGAAATGTGGTTTTTGATGGCCGCAACATCTTCTCGCCCGAAATTGCAGGGCAGGCCGGATTGGAGTATTATGGAATTGGTCGTAGAAAAACTGTCTAAACCGGAGTCGGCATGCATCCTCGCGGTTGGGGATGCGATCCCGGGTCGCTATTGGCAGGCCGATTCTCAGGGGGTACAGAGAGTAACTCGGGGCACTCTGGTTCCATGGTTGCTGCTGGTTCGGAATCTTTTCTTCATCCCTGCCCGATCTATGCCATGCGTGGATTGATTCAAGTCGAGAGAGAGCTGGCTGAAAACAGCTCAACGGATCATGAATGTGACAGGCCACTGCTTCAGATCTTTAACAGACCCGTGATCCATTACTGTATATCCGTCCTGGTTGAGATGGGAATCCGGGATATCCTGATTATAGCCCGGCCGAAAACAGCAGCACGTTATCAGCAGGTACTTGGCAATGGCCATGACTGGGGGCTCAAGTTCTCTTACGCGCTCTCGAATGAGTGCAACGGGATTCTGGAAAGCCTGATCCTGGGTGAGGAGTTTGTCGGCAGCATGAACTGTTGTCTAATGTCTGGTGACAAAGTGTTTCTGGATGCTCATTTCACGCATCGGATATGCAACCTGTATGCATCGCGCGGGGCGATGGCCCTGGTTAAACCTTCAGGCCATGGCCAATCCGGGCACTCGGAGGCGGGCCTGTATATTTTTGATTCAACCGTATTTGGGAAAATTCGCATACTGGGATCTGGCAATCCCGGGATTGATGACCTTCTAAGACTCTATGAACACGAGGAACGAATGAGATATGAAGAGGTTGAAGAAAGCAGTGATTGCTGGATGAATGTCGATTCGCCAGAAGAATTGGCCAAGGCAAGTCAGGCGGTTGAGAATGTCCGCAACACCAGTCAGAGAAAACCGGGTTGTCCAGAAGAAACGTGCTGGCGACATGGCCTGATTGATGATGCCCAGCTTGAGACCCTGGCGATAATGGCAAGCTCCAAAGATTACGGTTGCTATCTGCTTGATGTCCTGAATGGGAAGATTTAATGTCATTCATAGATGGCTGTCGGGTTGTTGAGGAGCAATTCTGGCATAGATTCTCGAAACTCTGCTTGGCTTTCTCGCTCATATGCCGTGCTCCTAGATGGCCATGAGGCAACCCCTTGTCCAGAATGGCTTTCGCCTTGCTGCCCGACGCGGTTAGTTTTTCGACATATATCAAGGTATCGTCGCGAATGGGTCTACCGCTGAGGCCAGAGCAATGCAAGGCGGCAGTCCTACCAGATCGGTATGCAGGATTGGGGCAAATGCAGGGTCTTCCCAGTCGGGCTTGCCGCCGCACCAAAGTGAGATAAAGTCTTCAACATCCTGACTGGTCATTGCTGGAGCATCGGTGCCTTCTCGATAAGAATCAAGGTTGAGGTACATGCCGCCCAGATAAGGATAGATGAGCAGTTGTGCTATGGGTTGACGATCGGTATTTTGCTGGGCGATGCAAAGTGCCCGGCCAAGGTGCCGCCCGCTGAATCTCCGGCAATGATGGTACGACCGCCATCAAGAGCAAGAAAAGCATCTTGCGTATCCTCAATCTGAGCAGGATGAAGGTGTTCCGGGGCAAGTCGATAATCTACCGATGCCAGATTGATTTTGGTCCTATGCGCAATTTCAGCGCAGATTGAATCATGGCTTTCCAGCTTGCCGACCACGAATCCTCCTCCATGCAGGTACAAGATCAGTGTTTCGGAATTGTTGTCTTGCTGACAATAGTGTCGTATTGGAATGGAGTGGCCGTTGCGACCGGTCACGAATGAGTCTTGCCTAGCCCAAGTTTAACAGCGGTCAGGGCGCTGCAGTGGACTTCTGGCGGGAATCGGGCCGATATCCGCTTTTCGCCATGAAATGGCATGAACGTGTCCCAATGCGACATGAACGTGTCCGATTGCGGCAGTGCGGGGCCGGATTCCCGTTCGTAGTGCCATAATCTTTCAAAAGGCCTGTCAAAACCGCCCGGAACGGTCGTAGAATGGGGGTTTTCCACCCACGGCCACGCCATGTTCATCCGGGAAACCACCACCGGGACCGCTGCCGACGGTTCCCGCTACACCACGCACCGCCTCGTCGAGACCGACGTTCACTATCCGACGGATGTCCATTGACTCTGGGACGCCATGCGCTGCCGGGCTGGCGCCAGTCGAGGCATCACGAGCACTGCATCAGGCACCGGTTCCATCGTGTCTGCAGGACCTCGCGGGCGTATCCGGAGCGGTGCCGGCGGCTGATCTGGCTCCCGGAGTCGACGCCTTGCGTTCCGGACGGAACCCCGGTCGGGCCGGGCGTTCCGGCGTGCATCCCGGAGGACCGGCATGGCTTCGTGCTGCATCACGGGGCGATGCGGCAGGGCACGGACGTGGACCATGCGGTACCGACGGTCGGGTCCGCGC
>JAPYNK010000174.1 GCA_028285825.1 Arenicellales bacterium
CAGAATGAGTCCAATCAACTGAATGACCATGAACTGCAGCATTCCGCCATAAATGTCCTTAAGGTCCCACTGGGGAACCACTCCCTTCAAAAAATAGGCAGAGAGAGCCACGGGAGGCGATAGCCAGGCTGTCTGGAGATTCACCGCGACCAGAATGCCAAACCAGATCAGATTGAAGTTCATCTGGTCAACCAAGGGCAGCAGGATCGGCACGATTATCAAGACTATCGGAACCCACTCAAGCGGCCATCCAAGAACAAAGATGAGTGCCATGATCATGGCAAGAATCAAGTACGGAGGAAGATCCAGATGGAGCAAATACTCCGTAAGCATATTGGGCGTTCCCAGCCTTGAAAATACTGCGCCAAAAAAGTTCGATGCCGCCACCAGCACCAGAATCAGGGCGGATATTTCCAGAGTCTTGATCAGGGCGTCCTTGAATCCGGGCCAGGTCAGTTTCCGGTAGGCTATGGTTAGTAAAAAAGCGCCCATTGCTCCCATTCCGGCTGCTTCGGTTGGCGTTGCAAAGCCAAACAGGATACTGCCAAGAGCGAAGGCAACCAGAGTGGCGGGGGGCACCAGGCCCATGAAGAACTCATAGAACACATGGCGCATGGATTCTGGCTGGAGTTCTTCCGGTAATGGCGGTCCGAGAGACGGGTTTAGCTGACATCGGATAAGTGCATACCCTGTATACAGAAAGGCGAGCATGAATCCCGGTATGATCGCAGCTGCAAACAGGTCGGTGACGGGCACCTCAAGAATTGGGCCCATTACTACCAGCATAATGCTCGGCGGGATCAATATGCCCAGAGTACCCCCTGCAGTGATGGTGCCAGCCGCCAGCTTTACGTCATAGCCGGACTTGTTCATGGTCTTGGCGGCCATGATGCCAAGAATGGTAACGGAGGCTCCAACGATCCCGGTGGCGGCCGCAAAAATCGTCGAGACAAACAATACCGCAATATAAAGTGCTCCGCGGGTACGTGACAGAGTGAGCTGCACGGCTGAGAACAGGCGTTCCATCAATCCCGCCTGCTCCATGAGAATTCCCATGAAAATGAATAGCGGTACAGCGGCCAGTGTCTGTTCCAACATCACGTTGGAAAACTGGAAAGTCATCAGGTAGAAGACCAGATGACCAAATCCCCACATGCCAAATACCATGCCGAGAAAGATCAGGGTGAATGAAATCGGGAATCCAACGAATATCGCGAACAGCATGACGCCGATCATGATGACGCCAACGTACTCGGGCTGAAGGTTGACGATCGCGTCAATCATTCGCCGGGCCACCTGCCACGCGTGGCTGCATAATAGCTTTTGAGAAACTCGGAAATGCCTTGAATCAGCAGGAAAAGGATGCCGACCGGCAAGGCACTCTTAATGGGTCCCATATAGGGCATCCATGCCGTATCCATGCCGCGTTCTCCTTTTGAGATGGCGAGCCATGCATAGTCAATGGACATCCACATGAAAACCAGCAGCCCCGGAAAATAAAACAGCAAATAGAGCAAGGCATCAATTGTTCCCTGCGCTCTGGATGACCAGTTGCGATACAGAAAGTCGGCTCGTATGTGTATTCCCCTGTAAAGAGCATACCCTGCACCGAGGGTAAATAATGCGCCATAGAGCATGCGGCTGATGTCGTAAGCCCACATGGTGGGGGCCACAAAAAATTTCCGGGCGATGACTTCATAAACCATCGCCAGACACATCGGGACAAGCAGCCAGCAGACGATACGCCCGATCCAGTGGCTGAAACGATCGATATTGATAATGGTCGCTGCCATCCAGCCTGGCATGTCCGGGGGCATTTCATCCCCTCCGATACGCCTTTCAGCGATCAATTCGTCGGTTATATCCAGTTCGGAAATTTCCGGCTCGCTAGACATGGATCAACCCTGGGAGCGGCAGGCAAGGACTTCAGGTCAGGAAAGCGGATGCTTCCTGACCTGAAGACTGAATAATTGCGATGAAACGGAACGTCAGTTCTGCAGGGATTTGGCGAATGCCTGTCCAAGTTGTGCATTAGACGATTGCGCACCAGCCCAGAAGGGTACGGCAATTTTCGCAAACTCTTTCTGGGAATTCCAGACTTCTGCAAAAAATTCGTTTTCCGCAGCATTCTTCTCAAGGCTTGCCCGAGCAGCGTTCATGTACTCCGGAAAGTAATCGGCAGGAGTGTCATGCAGGATAACGCCATGATTCTCGGTTAGATCCTTGAGTGCCTTGCCGTTTTCATAAATTCGGTAGCTCAGAGAACGAATCAGCGACGCATCTGCAGCAATCTCCATGGCTCTCTGCTGATCTTCGGTCAGGCTGTTCCAGACATCACCATTGATGTACATGTCTGCATTCACGACTACCTGATGGAGGCCCTGCAGATAATAATGTTTCAGGACTTTCTGGAAGCCAAACACGCTATCAGGCTTCGGACAGCACCACTCGGCAGCGTCAATGGTTCCCTTTTCCAGAGCGGGAAGGATATCGCCACCACCCATTGCTACTGACGCAACGCCGATGTCCTTGTAGGTTTGACCCGGAATGCCGGGAGGGGTGCGAAAACGGTATTTTCGAAAATCATCCATGCTGTTTATCGGTTCCTTGAACCACCCTAGAGCTTCAGGGCCAACCGGCTGAAGCATGAGGCCATGGATATTCAGATCCATTTCATCCCACAGGCGGTTGTAGAGTTCCTTGCCGCCACCATTCATAAACCAGGATATAAAGGCGATATTGTCAATGCCTACCCCAGCACCGGCTACGGGAGAACCAAACAGCATGGCAGCAGGGTGCTGACCAGACCAATAGTGCGTCCATGCAAACCCTGCGTCTACAAGGCCTGTATGCACTGCATTCAGAATGTCGCGTCCGCTGACAACAGCCCCATCCGGCAGAACTTCAATCTTGACTTC
>JAPYNK010000175.1 GCA_028285825.1 Arenicellales bacterium
TTGGCATGACTTGCTTCCCGAAAAACCCCGACAGCTGAACTGATTTCACTGACAGCACGATCGGCATTTTCCCGGTTGCCACTCATTTCGGCAAGGCGGCATCTGGCCACTCCAAGGTTTGCCATGGACATTGCCCAGGACATCGGCATGATATCCCGCGTCCAGACATTCAGGGTATTTTCATAAGCATCAACAGCCCTTTTCATGATTTCAGTGCTGCCTTCGCGTTCACCAAGTTTTTGTAAGGCTGTACCCAGATTGTTATGGGTCATGGCCCATTGCTCAGGCAGCAGATCCCTGGATCGTATGGACAGTGCACTGTTGTAGGCGGCTACTCCCTGTTCTAGCGTTCGAGGCCCCTGGCGATGCTCTCCAAGGGAAGTCAATGCAGTGCCCAGATTAAACATGGTGGTTGCCCAGTCAATGGGGGTACTTGATTTTGTCCAGACACGAAGTACTTCCTTGTAGACATCAACCGCCCGCTTGAGAATTTTTTTATCCTTGTGCTTGCGGCCGAGGGAATGAAGTATCGCAGCCATGTTATTCAGGGTTGAAGCCCGGTCATCCGAGGCATTTTTCTCGGTTCTGAATCGAAGAGCCTTCTCAAATGCCTCCAGAGCCTGATTGCAGAGATCATCGTCAGACTGGCGCTGTCCAAGTGCCCCCAATGCATTGCCGAGCCCATTCTGGGCCGATGTCCATATGGCTTGATGATTTTCCGGATCGCAAAGCTCAAGCGCATTTTGGTATGCCTGAACGGATTCCTCCAGATATCGTGTCCCTGAGCGACGTTGACCGATGACGCCAAGAAGCATGCCAAGTGCTTCAAGGGTCATTGCCTGTTGTTCCTGAACTTGATGCTTCCGAGTCAGGATGAGGGCCCTTGACCTCAGTAGATCAATTGCACTTTGCAACGCTGAATCGTCGCCGTACTCCCGGCCATGCTCCCCCAGCAACAACGCTTCAAGATGAAGCAGGTGCCACTTTTGCAGGATTCCAATGCCGGCCGTTTCCGACCCCAGTCGACAGAATTCCGCACCGGAGAGATAATTCTGCATGGCGGCCGCAGTCAGGGCCTGACACTCCCGAAGGGTCGCCGAGGCTGCAGGATCGATGATTTCCGTGAAATCCTGCAACTTGCCGAGCACTGCGGCAATTTGCTGAAGCGAGAAGCTGTCGCTAGATTTCAGAAGAGTTTTGAGATGGCTGATGTCATGCTTGATGCTCGAGTCTTGAATGGCGGTTTGGTCCAGATTGCCCAGTCTTTGTTGGAGAACATCAAGACGATTGCAGGAAGATTTAATGAGGTCCGGGATTTGCGATGCCGCGGCATCGGTCCGCCTGATATATTCCAGCAAGTTCTCAATTGCCCGGGCTGGATACTCAACGGAAGGTAGAAGCGTGTCAAGATTCTGCATATGCGAATTGGATGTGGGCTAACTCACGGTTCCATGAAGCACATGGGGTCCTGAAGCCGGAAACCCTGTCCTGCTGAACCAATGGCTACCCGTCGATATGCAGGATTACAGGACGGGAGGGGTGCTCTACCATTCAGGCAAAGTCCTCGAACCGCTGGTTCAGGGGCAACTATCTCAAGGAGTTATCTCACGCTTGTCCTGTCCGGAATTTCATTCAGTCAACGATATGGTAAACCGGTGCCTTCTCCATGGTCCACTCTCCAGATTCGGGGTCACGGCGAGACAGTGTCAATACATGCCAGTTATCGTCGTCGAGCTTCATGTGGTCGCCTCGATAGTAGTAACCCGGCCATCGGGTTTCCTCGCGAAAGAGGGTATGCCTGACCACGGATTCAGAGGCAATGGCACGATGCCTCAGTTCCCATGCCCGCTGGAGTTGATGCAGGTCTTCGGCACCAATTTGATCGAGATCCTCATGAAGGGTATGCAGTAATTGCAATCCGCGAGCGAGCAGGGGCTCATTAGTCATGTAGTTGTTGCTGATGCCGCCGGCATATTCATCCATGATCTTTTCCAGACGCTGAAGACCATGGATTGGCAATAGGTAACTTGGAGATACGGTGCCGCCAACAATCTCGTTTCTACCGATCTGGTAATTCTCAAGAGGCTTGTAGACAGTAGTCTTGAGTTGCTCATACTGACTTTCGGAAACTTTGACGGGATCCTTGTCGTGATCCCTGATAAATCGAACAGCTGCTTTTGCGGCCAGTCGGCCTTCCGTAAACGATCCGGATGAGAAAGCGTGAGCGGTGCCGCCTAAAGCATCACCGGCACCGAACAGTCCATCGACAGTCATCATTCGGTTATAGCCCCAGTAATATTCATCGGGAGAGACATCTACCGGGCCACTTGCCCAAGCCCCTGAGCAGGTGGCATGGGAACCCATCACATAGGGTTCTGAAGTGGTCAATTCCGGATTGATGTATTTGGGGTCAATATCCTGGGAAGCCCACACCACGGCCTGGCCAACGGTCATGCCGAGAAAGTTCTCCCAACCGATGACCTCCTTGTGCGGATCCTGAAAGGCCTCTTTGGTCACCATGTGAATCGGCCCTCGGCCTGCCTTCATTTCTTCAATAAACGCATGGTTTCTGAGGCAGGTTGGCGTAGGGTGGTGATCGATATACTCGCCGACCAGGTTTTTGGTATGTTCATACCACTTGGATTCATACTCTTCGCCATAGGCATTTTGTGTATAGGTTTTCAGATGCAGAAAGTAGGCGCCCACCGGACCGTATCCATCCTTGAACCGACACAGCACTATGCGGTTTTCCATCTGGGTCATTTTTGCGCCAACCTGAATGGGCAAGGCATAGGCCGATGCAGAGCTCCAGGGGGCATACCAGGTTCTGCCCATGCCTTCGCCTACGGAGCGTGGCTTGAAGATGTGGGAAGCTCCGCCTGCGCCAACGATGACTGCCTTGGCGCGGAATACATGAAAATCGCCCGTACGCACATTGAAGCCCACTGCACCGCCAATTCGATTAGGCTGGCTTTCGTCCATCAAAAGATGGGTGACCATGATGCGGTTGTAGATTTTGTCAGCGGACTTGCGAGCGGCTTCTGCAACAATTGGCTTGTAGCTCTCGCCGTGAATCATGATTTGCCACTTGCCTTCACGCTGATAGCGACCGGTTTCAGGATCTCGCATCAGGGGCAAACCCCACTCCTCGAACTTGTGTACTGTCGAGTCGACATGTCGGGCCATATCGTAGGCAAGATCTTCTCTGACCATGCCCATGAGGTCATTGCGGGCATAGCGCACGTGATCTTCAGGCTGGTTTTCGTCCCATTGCATGCCCATGTAGCAGTTGATCGCATACAGTCCTTGTGCAACGGCTCCGGAACGGTCGATATTGGCTTTTTCAGCGACTACGATCTTGAGGTCGCGCCCCCAGTAGCGTGCTTCGTAGGCGGCACCGGTGCCACCCATGCCTCCGCCGACTACAAGGATGTCGCAATCCTCGAATACTGTTTTGAAGCCCATTAATAGTAGACCCCCTGCTTGAACTTGGATTTATCGATCGTCGGCAATCCGGCTTCGATATTCAGAGCATCCGGTTCATGGCAGAGCAATTGGGATTCGAGTGCTGCTTCGTCCGGCACTGCGAATTCGGCCAGTCTGGGGATTTTTTCACCCCATGGTTGCGTGGTGATTGGCGAGACAAAGCTTTTTTCGCGCCCGTCCCGGAATTTGATGCGCCAGGATATCGTGCCTTTCTCTTCTTCACGCCGAACGCGTACGCTGTGCCCGAGAGGCGCGAAGTCTGCATAGCCCCGGGCATCAATGGCATTTTGGGGGCACGCCTTGACACACGAGTAGCATTCCCAGCACATGTTGGGTTCAATGTTCACGGCACGTCGATATTTCTTGTCGATATGCATGATGTCGGAAGGGCATATATCAACACAATGGCCGCAACCATCGCACCGTGTCATGTATACAAATGTTGGCATGGTATTTTTTGTGGGTTGGTTATTGATCTTCGGACTGGTTTCGATAATCGAATCGGGTATTCCGGGAATGGCGTTTCTAGTACTGGCGTGGCAGCTGGCGTTTGATGCCGAGCCCGAACTGTGCCGGCTTGTCTGCGGGCTCGGGTAAATTGTTCCATGTGCCATTGGCTTCTGAAATGCGCTTTTCATATGCCGCAGCAGGCTTGAAAAACATGTGGGCAAACTTGGACCATGGCACTCCTCCGAATAATGTCAGGGCAGCTGCGACAAACAGGAGAAAGAGGAGCCAGGACAGGAAACCACCTCCGGCACTTAATGCGATTGACCACAAGAGGGCGAAGGTCGTACAGGCCAGAAGGGATACCACAAACAGGTCGGCAGCAACAAGGCGAAATGGCGAGTGTCCTTCAGCAGCCACATCGACCCGGATAAAGAACCAGAACCAGTATCCTCCGACGCAGACCATCAGTGCACCCAGGTGCCACAGCAAGGGATGGATCGCCGGAGTGACAGAACCACCGTCGGTATAGCCGAAGATCATGATGCAGGTATTGGCTACAAACAGGATGAATCCGTACATGGTCAGCAGGTGTGCAATGCGACGCCGGGCATTGCAGAATTCACCGGAAGCAAGCACATCGTGAGCGGCTGTAGCCAGGGCAATCTTCGCACATTCGCCTCCCCCGATCCGACGGTCGCCTGTGGACTTTGTCTTCTTCATGCTCCGGAAGAAATATTTTGCGCTTTGTTTATGGATGACATCAAAGATGGTACCCCCCACAACCAGCAGGATCATTATGACCAGGAAGGACTGCATCACTGTCGGTGGAATGGTTGAGGATATCTCGGCAAATGGATTGGTAGCAAGCATTGGAACAGGAGGCAGACTAAAGCCATTGGGTTTTCACAGGATGATTATGTTCGAATAGGCGATGTTGTCAATGGAATAGTTTTTTTATTCCATAAAGCGGCTTTATTATTCCGGGCTGACGATCGTCCAGCTTTACACAGCATGATTCCAGAACGGGAATTTCACCAACAGCCCAAGAGGAAAGACCCGTAAAATCAACCTCATGCCCGTTCTGTCTTCAAATACTCCATGTTCCTGACTTTTTTACATTGAGCCACTTCGCCAAAAAATCACGGTGTGACCGTGAAATGGCGAAGCCCTTCCAGACGTCCGGGAATGTCCGGTGGTTTCGAATTGACGCCGTGTCACTCCCATGACTCGCCAATATCTGCAGGCCCGGCTCCAGCATGAGTAACGGCCGTCTATCCTTGACGAGCTCGGGGTCAGGCTACAGCAATGAGCAGTTGCAGACGACCCCTGATCAACAATCGGAAGGCAGAACAGCCGTCAAGTATTCTAAAGCGGGCTGTCTGATGCATGACTTGCCGGATTTGTCCGACAAGTCCAAAGTGACAGTGCATTCTCGAAAAACCGGATTTATGGATAGGGTAGAATACGGTATTGCCTGCCAGGCAAAGTTCCCATGGAATGAAGACCGAAACAGCGCTGATTTAGCCCGTTTTTCGATAGATTTGTTCACAACCCATTCAGATATTAGCGCTCCAGTCTGCCATGAACATACGCACTACCGATGATTTGAGAATCGCGCAAATCCAGCATGTGATCAATCCCAATGACATCTATCTGGAAATCCCGATCTCGGAAAAATCCGCCGAGGTGACCCTCAATACCCGGAAAGCCATCCAGAACATACTAGACGGTACTGATGATCGAATTCTGGTGGTGTCAGGCCCCTGCTCCATTCACGATCCAGGGGCCGCAATCGATTACGCAAATCAGCTCCTCGAAATCAAGAGTGGGCTCGAACGGGATTTGCTGATCGTGATGCGGGTGTATTTCGAAAAACCTCGCACCACGGTCGGCTGGAAAGGACTGATCAATGACCCGGACTTGAATAACAGCTTCGACATCAACAAGGGCCTGAGACTGGCTCGTCAGCTGCTGTTCGAACTGAATGAGCTAGGCATGCCAGCCGGCACCGAGTATCTGGATATCATCACCCCCCAATATGTTGCAGACTTGATTTCATGGGGAGCCATAGGAGCACGTACAACGGAAAGCCAGGTACACCGAGAGGTGGTCTCCGGGCTGTCCTGTCCGGTTGGCCTCAAGAACGGAACCAACGGAAACCTCGACATTGCCGTGGACGCTATCCGTGCGGCACGCCATCCACACCACTTTCTGTCTCTGACCAAAGATGGTCATTCTGCAATTTTTACAACCACCGGAAACCGCGATTGCCATATCATCCTTCGCGGTGGCCGTGAACCGAATTTCAATGCTGACAGCGTCAACGAAGCCTGTGCAAAACTCGCAGCTGCCGAACTGCAGCCTCGGGTAATGATTGACTTTAGTCATGCCAACAGCAGAAAAATACCGGATAACCAGATCAAGGTCGCTGAAGACGTTGCAGTTCAGATTTCAAATGGAGACAAACGCATCATCGGAGTGATGATTGAAAGCCATCTGGTTGCAGGCCGGCAGGATGTCGAGAACGGTGTTGCCGCTCAATATGGACAAAGCATCACTGATGCCTGTATCAGCCTTGAACAGACAAAAGGGATTCTGAATAATTTGGCCCGGGCTGTCCAGACTCGCAGGGGCACGGGGAATGCTTCATGATCAGGCCTTATCAGTCGCAACATCTGACGCCGTTGCTCATTGATGACCCGGCTGAGCGAGACAAGGCGAAGCGCGAAGCCGATCAACTGCCTTCGGTTTTAATCAGCTCTGCAAGTGCTGCCAATACGGTCATGCTTGGCGGTGGCTATTTCACCCCGCTATCCGGCTTTATGGATAAATCGGATGCAATGACGGTATCCAAAACCCTGCATACCCAAGATGGCCTGTTTTGGCCCGTCCCGGTACTCTGCAGGACAGAGACGGCAAATGGACTTGAAGTGGGTCATTCCGTAGCTCTCAAGGATCCAAACCTGCCAGACAATCCGGTTATTGCGATCATCGATAATGTCAGAATCGAGGATCTTGATCAATCGGAAGTCAGGGAAATATGTGGACAGGTCTATCGCACCCATGATCCCGGGCACCCCGGGGTCAAGGACTTTGTGGAACAGGGCAACGTGATCCTGTCAGGCCCGATACGTGTCCTGAACTTCAGTTATTTTGAGACCGAGTTTCCTGACACGTTCCGGACCGCTGTCCAAATCAGGGAGTCTATCCGCAGTTTGGGCTGGAATAGGGTGATTGCCTTCCAGACCCGCAATCCAATGCATAGAGCGCATGAGGAACTCTGTCGCATGGCCATGAATCGCATCGGAGCCGATGGCTGCATAATACACATGCTGCTCGGCAGGCTAAAGCCCGGGGATATTCCCGCAGATGTTCGTGATGCCGCCATTCGTGCGATGGTGGATGGTTACTTTGAACCCGGCAAAATCATGATTAGCGGCTACGGATTTGACATGCTGTATGCCGGACCTCGTGAAGCGGTACTGCATGCCATCTTCCGACAGAACATGGGGGCTACCCATTTCATTGTCGGTCGTGATCATGCAGGGGTTGGTGACTACTACGGAGCATTTGATGCGCAAACGATCTTTGACAGAGAAGTCCCCAAAGGTGCGCTGGATATCGAGGTATTCCGGGCAGATCACACCGCATGGTCCAGCAAACTCAGGAAAGTGGTGATGATGCGGGAAGCGCCAAACCATGATGTTTCCGACTTCATGCTCATTTCCGGCACCAAGTTGCGGCAAATGCTCTCACGAGGTGAAGTGCCTCCAGCGGAAATATCTCGTCCTGAAGTGGCACAGATCCTGATTGACCACTACCAGAACAACCCTTGATGAACTTCTCACGGAACACCACATATTCAACCGTAGCGAAATCCTGAATACTTTCAAATGAGTTCATCCCGGCACTGCAGACTTCTAATACTCGGCTCTGGTCCTGCGGGTTATACCGCCGCAGTATACGCAGCAAGATCGAACTTGAATCCGGTTCTGGTCACAGGGGTCCAGCAAGGAGGCCAATTGATGATTACCACTGATGTCGATAACTGGCCCGGCGATGATCAAGGTGTGCAGGGACCTGAACTGATGGAACGCATGAAACGCCATGCCGAACGTTTTGGAACGGAAATCATCTTTGACCACATCAATGAGGCCGATTTGTCCGATCGACCGTTCCGACTCACCGGTGATCAGGATGAATACACAGCAGATGCCCTGATCATTGCAACCGGGGCCTCTGCAAAATACCTTGGCCTCCCGTCAGAGGAAGCATTCATGGGCAGAGGAGTCTCGGCATGCGCTACCTGTGATGGATTCTTTTACCGTAATCAGGAAGTTGCTGTCGTTGGCGGTGGAAACACCGCAGTCGAAGAAGCATTGTATCTCTCCGGGCTGGCTTCCAAAGTGACGCTTGTACATCGCCGTGACGAGCTGCGAGCCGAAGCGATCATGGTGGATCACCTCATGCAGAGAACCCTGGAGCAGGGCGGCAATATCGCGATCCAGTGGGACCATGTTCTTCAGGAGGTTTTGGGTGACGACTCCGGAGTGACCGGAGTATGTCTTGAGAATGTAAAATCCGGAGAAAAATCGGAGATCGGCGTGGCCGGTGTGTTTATTGCCATTGGACACACTCCCAACACCGGATTATTCCGGGATCAGCTTGAGATGAAGGACCGGTATATCCTGACGGCCGGAGGCTCGGATGGCAATGCCACCTGCACCAGCATTGACGGTGTATTCGCGGCCGGTGATGTCATGGATTCGATTTATCGCCAGGCGGTTACGTCAGCCGGAACCGGATGCATGGCAGCTCTGGATGCCGACCGGTTTCTAAAACATCAGTAGATCAATGTCGATCAATGGTGATGAGGACAAGAGGGCCTGGCTGCAGGAAATAGAGTCCGTTGAACCTCTTGAACCAAGTCCGACAATCCCCAGGATTCGACAGCGCAAGGATTCCGGCCGAAATCCCGTAACAAGGCATGGAGAATCTGAAAACACCGGTTTTTCATCCACACGTCTCATGAGGCGGAGGGAAGCAAATCCGATGATAGACATCACGCCGCCTTCAGGTTCGGCAAAATATGCCCGAAGCGGGTTGCAGAAAAAAACAATCGATAAGCTAAAGCAGGGGCAGCCTCTATTTGAGGCAAGACTCGATCTTCACGGCTATAACCGAGCCGAAGCAAACGAGGAGCTGGAACAATTCTTCATGAGCAGCATTCAATCGGGCTTTCGGTGTGTTCTGGTTATCCATGGCAAGGGCCATCACTCTCCCGATAAAGCGGTCTTGAAAACGTTCACGATGGACTGGCTAAAGGGGATTGACGCCGTGCAGGCCTTCTGCACAGCAAAGCAGGATGATGGCGGAACAGGGGCCTTGTACGTCCTCCTGAAAAGACAGGTTCAATAGAGGACAGCTCATCCGCAGTCGGATTGCAGGATGTTTCGGAATGTGAGGTTGATGCGAGGCGTCACGAATCGGCGGGTTCTCGGTATCGAGTGCTTCCATCTTCTCTGGCATGCGCCCTGCATGATCAATAGTGAACCGTCATCAAGATCAACGGATAGCGACTTCCCCGAATTGCCGGATCTTGGATGAAAAGCCATGCGACGAGTTCCGCCGAAACTGACTGAAGCAATTACGGGATCATGACCCAGTTCCTTCTCGTCATCGCTGTGTTTGCCCATGGCATCGCTTCCATTTCGATACCGATTCAATAATACGCTGTTGAACGATTGGTTGAGAAAATCCTCTAGCGTAGCTCGAATATCGCTTAATACCGGAATCCAGGGCAAGGGAGTATGCGTACCTCCGGAATAACTGTAGTATGCGCCTTGATCTCCATACCATGCGGTGAGTCGGGGCACGAAATGTTCCCGGTTGAAGACCTTGACAGTATGCTGTTGCCAGATGGCATCGCGGGTTAGGGCTGCAAGAATATTCTCGGCTTGATCTGCTTCGAAGAATTCTCGCAGCAGCACGCATTCGCCGGGCAGAACAGTTACTCTTTCCGTCATGCAAATATTTTGCCGGGGTTCATGATCGAGCACGGATCAAGAGCTTGCTTGATCAGTTGCATCGGCTTGACGGCATCACCATGTTCCGCTTTCAGAAAGTCGAGCTTTCCATATCCAATGCCGTGTTCGCCAGTGCAGGTTCCCTCTAATTCAAGAGCGCGGTAAACCATCCGTGCATGCAGGTCCTCAGCGGCCTGCACCTCTTCCGGATTCTCGTGGTCAACCAGCAGCAGTAGATGGAAGTTTCCATCTCCGACGTGTCCGACGATCGGAGCCAGTATTCCCGACTCATCGATATCTCTGCGGGTTTGATTGATGCATTTTGCAAGATTGGATACTGGCACACAGACATCTGTTGCCCAGATTTTTCCATCCGGGCGAAGCTGCTTGGATGCGTAGGCGACATCATGTCTGGCTCTCCACATCCGGTTTCGTTCTTCCGTGGTTTCTGCCCAGGCAAAACCATTGCCGCCGCTTTCCCTGACGATTTCACCCGTGAGTTCCACCTGCTCCTTGACCCCTAGCTCTGAACCATGAAATTCAAAGAACAGGGTTGGCGCAACCTCAAAGTCTGTTTTGGAAAATCGATTGATAGCGCGGACTGTATGTTCATCCAGAAGTTCGACCCTGGCTACAGGAATGCCATACCTGTGCATGTCAATCACCGAACTGACCGCACCTTCCATTGTCTGAAAAGTGCAGGATGCCGAACGAATCGATTCCGGAATCGCATAAAGCCTGATCGTTAACTCGGTAAACACGCCCAGGGTTCCCTCGGAGCCGATCATCAGTCGGGTCAGGTCGTAGCCGGCTGCCGACTTGGGTGCACGTCTTGCCGTGCGAATAAGACTGCCATCCGCCAGGACGACTTCGAGATTGACCACGTTCTCTCGCATGGAGCCGTAGAGCACGGCATTGGTGCCGGAAGCGCGGGTGGCGACCATTCCCCCGATTGTTGCGTCTGCACCAGGATCAATCGGGAAGAATAACCCGGAACCTTTGAGGTAATGGTTGAGCTGTCGGCGTGTTACGCCCGGTTCCACTACTGCCTGGAAATCATCCTGATGAATCTTGATGATATTGTTCATTCTTGCGGTATCAATGCAGACACCGCCCTGTATGGCCAGACAGTTTCCTTCGAGGGAGGTTCCGGCACCTCGGGGGACTATGGGCACTTTGTGCTTGGCACACCAGCGGACAATTTGCTGTATCTCTTCGGCGGATTCCGGCTGGACAACCGCATGGGGACTGCGCGCGACGTGGAAAGATTCATCCTTGCGGTAGGGTTCTCTTCCGGTTTCGGAGGCAATCACCCGATCGCCGGAAATTTCCGATAATTCCGTGATCAGGACCTTGCTGTCAATATCGGGTATGGGCAGATTCATTGTGCTGTCTGGTATTGATTTACGATTTGCTGTCCGAAACGGCTATCTGTCCGTCTTTCCTGAATCAATCCCGAGAGCTTCGCATAAAGCGGGTTCGTCAAGAAAATAGTGACTGACGACTTGGCCGTTAACCGCAACAACCGGTATTCGGTCAGAGTACTGATCATACCACTCTGTCCGGTCCAAAATGTCCTTTAACTGCAAAGACACCTGTCTCTCAAGACCATGGCCTTGAATGAATGACTGCAATTCTGCAAGTACCTGTTCACATAAATCGCAGTCCTGCTTGTGAAACAGCACGACTTCAATCACGATTGACGGCTTCGACGAGATTGTCTGACATGTTATTCGCGATGTCCCAGCATGTGAAAAAACCGATCTTCATCCAGCAAGGGAACCCCCATGCTTTTGGCCTTGTCTGCCTTTGTTCCGGCTTGTTCGCCTGCAATCACGTAATCGGTGCGTTTTGACACGCTACTGGTCACCCTGGCTCCGGCTTGTTTCAACATTGACTTGGCCCGGTCTCGCGGAATGCTCAAGGTGCCGGTCAATACAACCGTCTTGTTCAGGAACGGGCTGCCAGGCTCTGCCGACTCAGACCACTGCGGCATTTCGAATACAGGCTCTTTCCCGGGGAATTCTATGCCAAGTTCGAGCAAGTCCCGAATGACTTCCCGGTTATGAGTCTGATCAAAAAATGCAGTGATGTCCCTGGATACGATTGGGCCAACATCTGGCACTGCGATCAATCGCTCTTCACTGGCATTCATCAAATGATCCAAATCGGCAAATGCATCTGCAAGAACATCTGCGGTAGTCTCGCCGACCTGTGGAATGCCCAATGCAAAAATAAAGCGGGCCAGGGTGGTTTTACGGCTTTTGTCTATGGCGTCGACAAGATTGTTCGCGGATTTCTCGGCTTTCCCGTCCAGTCTCGACAGGGTATTTGCGTCAAGCCGATACAAATCCGCTATCGAGTCTACCAGTCCTTCCGTCACCATCTGTTCAACAATTTTCTCGCCCAGTCCTTCGATATCCATGGCCTTCCTGCTCGCAAAATGGATGATGCTGCGAACTTTCTGGGCATGGCAGTAGAGCCCCCCGCTGCACCGTGCAATGACTTCCTCTCCCTGATAGACGATTTTTGAGCCGCATACGGGGCATTTCCCGGGAAATGCATAGGCGGCGGTATTGGCCGGTCGTTTCGACTTGATTACGGAAACAACCTCCGGGATAACATCACCGGCCCGGCGCACGATCACAAAATCCCCCACGCGAATATCGAGTCGCTGGATTTCGCTTCGGTTATGGAGTGTCGCATTGGACACGGTAACGCCTCCAACAAAGACCGGCACCAGGCGAGCTACCGGGGTTATCGCACCGGTTCGACCGACCTGGATGTCTATTGCTTCAACCTGTGTTGTTGCCTCTTGTGCGGGAAACTTATAGGCAATGGCCCAGCGTGGCGCCTTGGCGGTAAAGCCCAGTTGTGCTTGCCAGTCCAGTCTTGCTACCTTGTAGACGACCCCGTCCATTTCGAAAGGACAGTCATCCCGATTCGCCAGCATTTTTTCATAATACTCAAGGCAGCCTTCGAACCCCTGCACAGTTTCAATCTGGTCGCTTACGGGCAGTCCAACCGATTGGAGCCATTCGAGAGATTCCCCATGGGTTTTGAATTTCCGGTCTCTCGAGACCTCTCCGAGTGCATAGCAGAACATTCGCAAAGGGCGGCTGGCGGTTATTGAGGGATCCAGTTGCCGAAGACTGCCTGCAGCAGCATTTCTCGGGTTGGCAAACGGCTTTTGGCCGGATCGTTTTTGTGCTTCGTTCAGATCATTGAAATCCTGACGCAGCATGATTACTTCACCGCGTACTTCAAGCTCATCCGGGACAGAATCATTCTGAAGCAGGGTCATGTC
Organism: Arenicellales bacterium; assembly: GCA_028285825.1. Taxonomy (GTDB): domain Bacteria; phylum Pseudomonadota; class Gammaproteobacteria; order Arenicellales; family Poriferihabitantaceae; genus Poriferihabitans; species Poriferihabitans thioversatilis. Next base: position 13,270 of record JAPYNK010000175.1, read on the forward strand.
CTTGAGCACGGCACGCATATTCTGGGTGATATTTTCTCCTTGCGTTCCATCACCCCGGGTTGCCGCCTGGACTAGCCAGCCTTTTTCATAGCGAAGGCTCACGGCCAGGCCGTCAAACTTGGGTTCTGCGATGTATTCGACCGGGTGATCGGAATGAATCAGCTCGCGAACCCTGCGATTAAAATCCTGTATCTCCTGCCGGTTGAAGGCATTGCCCAAGGATTTCATCGGGGTGGCGTGGGTTACCGTACTGAACCCTCTTGATGGATATGCGCCAATCCTGTTGGCTGGCGAACTGGACCTGGCGTACTCGGGATGTTCCAGTTCCAGTCTCTCCAGCTCTCTGAGCATTTGATCGTAATCCTGATCGGGGATTTCGGGATCGTCCAAAACGTGATATCGATGGTTGTGATATTCGATCTGTTCTCGAAGATCGGTTATCCGGTGATGTATCCCGGAGCCTGCTGGGTGATGCATCAGAAATTGTGTCTCACATGAATTTTATGGATTCCGTTCAGGCCGGCAATCACGGGCAGCACCGGCTTTGGCGGATAACCGGGCCTGTCAAGAGGAAACCTGTCCCTCCAAAAATCAATCGGACACAAAAATTTCGGATTCAAAAATACGCAAAATGGTATCGCCGCCACTTTTCAGTCCGCATACTGCCATTTCTCTGGTGCGTTTTTCGATTTTCGCGCGAATATCGGCAGTCATTGCTACAGTCAGTTCTTCGCCATTGGTCGTGACGGCCTTGGCACCGATACGCATGGCAAAACTCTTTGCCGTGCTGACCATCTCATTGAGTACTGAACCCGGAGCCTTATGGAAAAGCGGTCGAAAGAAAAATACCAGGCCCGATAGCCTGAGGTTCTGCATGTTCTCAAAATCAAAGGTTCCTTCATCCGACATGTTTGCGACTCCGTACAGCAGCATTTTCTTCTTCTTCACTACCTTGGTGCGTACATAATAGTTTGTTTTATAAGCTTCGAGTCCCACCATATTGACGCAATTCTCAATATCGTGTCCGTGCATGTAGGAATCATCCCTCTCCGGAACGACCAGAACCATGCAGGGTGAATCATAGAGCCTGACACACTCAGACAGTGCATTTGCTTGCTGCATGGCACTTTCCAGCGGAGCCATGAAGGTGATATCCTTGCCGCTGCTTTCTGAAAACCGGGTAATCAGATCTGTAAATCGATTCAGTTCTTTTCTTGAAACAGGCCCTGCTGGATCGACAAGTTGCAGGCTAACGATCAGTTGATCAAAAAGCGTACTGTCTGGTTCATCCACAACATTCACCCACTTTTGATCACGGTCACGGGTACCATAGAGCTGGGCCGGATTATGCAACGTATGGAATAACTGTAAATACCGGGTTTGAATATCTTTTTTAGCGAGATAGCCGCCCCCGTGAAACTTGACCCAGTAGTCAATCTGACCCAGTCGATTGAACCCCGTAATTTCAGGGTATTGAAAGCGTGGACGGGTAATCTCTTCAAGGTTGTCGTGAAGACCTCCGTGAGAAGTTTCAATTTCCCCGTATTCTCCGATTACCCGTGTTGTACCATCATCCGGTTGATCGGGCACATCGCTGTTTTCAAAATCAAATTTAGGTTCATTCCCTGGCCGTAGATCCGATCCGGAATCTGCTGTGCTTCGAAACGGATTAAATATTCCCAATCCCTTGAATTTGGGTTTCCTGTCCTGTTGCCTTGAAGGCAAATGAATCTCCTCGTCCTCGGGGTTTGCAGACCCGGCAACCGGCTCGTTAGACTCTTCTGCTTCGTCATATCTTCCGAGAACAGGGAGGTCATCGGGAATCTCGGGCTCTGCTTCTCCAGTTCGCGGAGCTGAAGAGCCGGAAATACCGGGATGATGGGCATTGTCCAATGGTTGTGCGGGCATTTCTTCTTCCATGCTGCCGACCATCTCTTGCAGATCAACTTGCTCAACCAGCACCAGTGCTTCAGGTTCGTCATTGTCATTGGTGTCAGCCTCTGTGTCGTGAATCGATGTTGGTTCGGGATGTTGTGCCGTATCTGATCCGGAATTTGCTGCATGCCGGCATTCATCAGAATGAACGTGACCTGTTTCCTGTTGGGGATTAGACACTTCCGGTTCGGAATTTGCTGCTGCCGAATCAATGTCAGCCAGATAATCCGGGAAATCCTGACTGTGCTCCGGCTCACCCCCATACTCGTCATTCACTGAGGGTTCGGCTTTCGATGGGGTAATGTTCCTGTCACGAAATCGGGAGTACAGGTAAATCCCGGCCACAGTGGTCAGTCCCAGGGCTATCAAGGCGATTTGCAGGTTTATTTCCAGGCCTGTCAGCATTTAAATCCAAAACCGATGCTTCGAAAGTCGATAGAAGTGATTGGCGACTGCTGAATTATTAACCATCAGGATTCGGAGTTGGTATATCGCTCGAGTCTCGATTCCCGTCAGTGTTTTTATCGTGTCAGGGAGATTAGTGTACCCGATTATCCTACAGCCATTTCGACAGCCTGTCCGACATCAACAGAAACAATCCTTGACACGCCGGATTCCTCCATTGTAACACCCAGCAGCCGGTCCATTGATTCCATGGTAATTTTATTGTGCGTGACGACGATCAGCTGGCTATTGTTTGCAAGCTTCTTCAGGGTTTCACAATAACGACCGACATTTGCATCATCCAGAGGCGCATCGACTTCATCCAGCATGCAGAATGGGGCTGGATTCAATTCAAACAAGGCGAACAGCAGGGCAACAGCCGTCAGTGCCTTTTCGCCTCCCGAAAGCAGGTGAATATGGCTGTTGCGCTTGCCGGGCGGTCTCGCCATAACGGTTATGCCTGCGGTCAGTAAATCTTCTGTAACCAACAGCAGGTCAGCCTTGCCCCCGCCGAACAATTCCGGGAAGAAGCGGTTAAAGCCTGAATTGATTTTATCGAAGGTTTGCTTAAATCGAGTGCGGGATTCCCGGTCAATCTTCCCGATTACACTCTCCAGAGTTGAAAGGGCTTCAGTCAGGTCGGCATGCTGGCTGTTCAAGTAGGCCTCTCGCTCGCTGAGTTCTTCAAACTCCTGGATGGCCACAAGGTTGACCGGGCCTATTTTTTCAACTCGCACTCTTGTATCCTGTAATTTGCCCTCCCACTCCTCGAGGCTGGCATCTCTGGGCAGGTTTGCGCGGATTTCATCCACCGAGAAGCCATTCGCCTGCATTGACTGGATATGTTGATCATGGAGTACCCGGATTTCCTGTTTTTTCATGTCCTGCTGGGTCAGGGCTTCGCGGCAATTCTCAACACGGCGGCCGGATTCCTTGTGTTGGTCATGTGCTGCGGATACCTGGCTGTCAAGGTCGGAAATCCGGTTTTTTGACTTGGTCAGTTCCTGTCCTGAAATGGACTTGCGCTCCAGTAATTGTTCCAGGGAGTTCTTCAGTTTTCCGACCTTGGTTTTACGGGTGGCTTCGGCGAAAGCCAATTCATCAAGCTGTTCAAGTGCGAATTCACGGTCTTTGTTCAGTCTCTCCAGGCGCTCTTCCGTAGTCGCTAATTCAGAAGTCATTTGCAGTGACCCGAGTCGCGCTTCATGAAACTCTTCCCGCCCCCGGTTTAGATCAGATAGTTTGCGGGATGCAATTTCGTCAAGACTTCGGCTTTTCTCCAGCATTGCTTCTTGCTGCCTTCTCCTGTCTTCAACATTACTCAGGGAACCATTAAGCGACTTCCGGGTTTGCTCCAGTTCCTGCCTGGACGCTTCAATTTTGTCTGCAAGGTGTTGATTTCGGTCCCCGAGAGCCTGGATGCGGTTTAGGGATTCCTGCCATGCCGTTTCTTCTCGTCCGAGCTGGCCATGTAATTCAGAGCTGCATGAGCGCAACTCAGTGAGCCTGGCACGCTGCTCGAGCACTGTTTCATCCCAAAAATGTCGTTGCTCCCGGAGTTTGGCTATATTCGACTGGGCGGCGTCGATCTGTTTATCGATTTGCTTGATTCTGGCATGTAGCTGGGAGATCTCTTCGCGTCGAACCAGCATGCCGGCCTTTTGCTGATCCGGTTTGGAAAAGCCAATCCAGTTTGAGCCGACCAAGACACCATCACGGGTTACGAACAGTTCCCGGCCGTTCAATTCCTCTCTGCGAGCGAGTGCCTCTTCCATCGTGGCTGCTGTCCGGACCCCGTACAGCAACCCCTGAAGGAATTCTCTCCCCTGGCCTATCCGTCCGAGCAAGTCATCCGGCTGTGGTGTGCTTGTGCTCTTTTCTGGCGGGGCGTTCAGGATCAAGGATACATTTGCATCCGGACTTTGCCGAATGGATTCATCCGGGAGCATATCTACGCAGATTCCCGACAGCAAATTTCCGAGAACTCGATCAATCGCGTGTTCCCAGCCGTCTTCAATGGACAGCAGTTCAAACAGCTTTTTGTGGTTCTTGATCTTCATGGAGTCCATCCAGCTCCGGATTGCCTCATCGTCTTCTGCCAAATAGGCGGACTGGATTTCTTCGAGTGATTTCACTCTGGAATTCAACTCGTGGTTTTGGTTGGTGTATTGGTTGAGCCGGTCTCTCCCGACTTCAATTTCCCTGATGATTCGATTCAGTTCCGCCTCGCTGCCGTGGAGTTCGGATTCGCATTCCTGGCATGTTTTTTCGTGGTCACTCAGTGCCTTCTTGAGGGCCGTCAAATCGCCATCATCCAGTTGATCTTCCGTCTCTTGAATAGTGGTTTGGATAGAGCTTTGCTCGCTACCGAGTTCGCTTATGCGATGCTCCAGGTATTCAATTCTGGATTGGTGGACCTGGACCTGCTGCCTTGGCGCATAGAGCTGTTCGTTAAATTCGTGGACCTTTGCGGCCCACTGACGCAAATCCTGATCGGCCTGGTCATATTCGTCCTGAATCCTGCTCAATTGGGACTCTTTTTCCCGCAGAGACGGTTGCAGGACTGACAGGCTCGTTGCGATATCCTTGCGTTGTTGATCAGTCGATCTGATCTGTTCCGAGCGTTCGACTTGCTCGGTTTCGACTTGCCGGGTTTTAGCGGTATTCGCTATTCTGTTTTGCTCGAGAAATTCGAGCTTTTGCTCAATCTCCGTGATTTCAGCACTAAGCGGGTAGAATTCTTGCTGGAGGCTGTCATACTGTTCGCGAATTTCCGAATGCTGCTTTTGCAGTTTTGCGAGTTCTGCTTCGAGCTTGCGTAATGTGGCGGTTTCCGACTCCAGCTGATTGCGCTTGCTCTCGCTTAAACGGGTTTCCGACTCCAACCGGTTTTCGAGCTGCATCAGCTGAAGGACCCTGAATTGACTTTCCAGTTCGTGCTCCCTGCTCTTGAGTTCCTTGAACCGTCTGGCCTGGCTTGACTGGCGCTTTAGTCGATTCAGCTGTCTCGATATTTCCTCACGAATGTCATCAACTCGTTCAAGGTTGGCGCGTGCATGTTCAATCCGGTTTTCAGTTTCCCGCCGTTTTTCCTTGTATTTCGATATGCCTGCCGCATCCTCGATGAATGCCCGTATTTCTTCCGGCTTTGCTTCGACAATCCGGCCGACCATGCCCTGCTCAATAACCGAATAGGAGCGTGGTCCGAGACCGGTGCCCCTGAACAGGTCCAGGACATCCTTGCGCCGGGACTTGATATTGTTGATCAGATAGTCTGAAGTGCCATCCCGGGTAAGTATTCGCTTGACCGATATTTCCGAGAATCTGGCGAATTTCCCCGGTGAACTGCCGTTGCTGTTGTCAAACACCAGTTCGACTGATGCCTTGCTGATGGGCTTTCGGGACGTTGAGCCATTGAAGATGACATCGGACATGCTGTCGCCACGCAGCAGTCTGGCCGAGGTTTCTCCCATTACCCATCGCACTGCATCGATCACGTTGGACTTTCCGCAACCATTGGGGCCAACAACACCGACCAGGTCACCCGGGAGTCGAATGTCAGTGAGATCAACAAACGACTTGAAACCGGCAATCAGGATTTTTTTCAGCCGCATGAACGGGTCAGTTTCATCTTGATGGACTGGAAGCGATGCCCGGCAGGCATCTGTCCGCCGGCGATGGGGGGAATCTTGCGTTTCATCTTCAATGGATTCGATTCCAGTCTCTGGTGGAAGTGCATTGCCTGGCCAAACTAGCGGCACCGGGCTATTGATGGTTTCCCTGCACGGATTCAGAAAACATCATTTTTACGGGCGATTCCTCAGCACAAAACGGAAACCCTGTTTCAGGTGAATGACATGGCAATTTCACCCAGTATTCCAAAATCACCTCGAATGTCATCGCCGGCCATAGCCGAATAGGTGGGAGAAGTCGCTCCAGTGGTGACCAGATCCCCTTCCTTAAGTGCCTTTCCGTGCGATTTCAGGGTATTGGCCAACCAGGCCATGGCATTAAGGGGGTCGCCCAAAACGTTTGCACCTGTACCGGTCTCCCTGATTTCCCGATTGACCCACAGGTCAACCTTGTGGGCAGCAAGATTGACGTTTTTCCAGTCACGCACTGGCTCGCCCAGAACACTGACCCCGTGGATTGCGTTGTCAGCAATCAGTGCATTGACGCCGACTCGGGTAAAGTCGGCATAACGGTGATCGACCACTTCGATCGAGGGAATGAGGTTGCCGATAAAGGGCAAGACTGATTCTGCAGTGTAAGGCTCATCCTGTTCCGGTAAATCCGCGTCCATGACCAGCAGGAATTCCGGTTCTACAATTCTCTGCGTGAAATCGCCGGCGGCCAGGGAAATATTGTTCTCATGCGTGGAATGAGTCATCAGATACCCATAGAACGGCCCGTTTGTGCCGAGCATTTCCATGAGTGGGGCAAAGGTGCAGGCGAGCTTGTATCCGATCACAGGTGAATTATTCAGTTCCGTTAGCCGAGATACCAGCTGTTCCTGAACGCGATATGCCTGCCGAGTGGAATCCGGATAAAGGGATGTCGGCATGTTGTCCTCTACGATCATGCCCTGTCTAGCCGAAAGCAGCCATTCGGCGGCATCAGTTATCATATCTTCCATATTTAATCTGCAAATGGGAATACAGGGGGTCGACTTGCTCAAGTGGAGGGATTGTATAGCATTTGTGAGCATTCCGGAAATCTGCTGATCACGATTGAGCTGAAGAAGGGGGACATTAGGTCATGTCCGTAAACTCGATGCCCAAGGCGATTCACCAATGCCTTGGCAGGGTTTTTGCGAGACTGTCTTCGGCTTGCCAACAGCGTTCCGCAGCCGCCTTCAGGGTCATCCGGAATCCTGGTGGCTGCATCGCCGAGATATTTTGATTGAAGCACAGCAGACAGCGGACAACAAGGGAGGAATCGTTGCCGGAGAAGACTCAAGCGATGTTTGGAAGATGTGGCTGGCTGGTCAACGGAATCGTTCGTTACTGCATGTTGGGGCCGGTTTCAGATATTCTTTTCGAGATTTGCGAAAACAGGGCGCATGGCAAACTTCCAATGGGTTTTCATTTCACTGACGTCCTGCCATGATCGCATGATCAGGGGTTCCGTTTGAAACCGGTTGCCCTTGCTAACCCAGCGACAGATTTCCAGTGCAGCATCTGGATGGCGGGCCGGTGCCGGTTGACTGCCTTGCAACCACCTGTTGATGGATATCGGTTCGATGTTCTCGACCACATGACCGAGAACGGCTTTTCGAATGGCGACCGCATTACTCAGCTGCTTAAACTGGTCGTATACGGGCTTGACCAGAAGCTTCTTGCCGAGATGAAGGGCTCACTGGGCACTGCAAGCCTGGATGTGCACTGGTGAGAAACGCCAATCGGAGGAATGTCGAAATGTTTGGCGATTCGTGCCGAAAGAGGTTCAAAGTCTGAAATCACCGCATTACATCCATCGTTGCGAAAGCGGGAAATATCCCGGTATGCCCTGTAGAAATCAATCTGAAAGGCTGTACGAAGTGGATCAATTCGGCCATTTTTGGCCACGAAAGTCAGTCCCTTGCAACGGTGGTAGAGTTCGAGTGGTGCCAGGTCCCGGAAGCTGCCGCCTGATGCCCCGCTGAACAGGACATCAACCTGATGTCCCATTGCCTTGAGGCGGGAAATCATCAGTGATGATCGGCTCATGTGGCCGTTGCCCGTAGTCTGAACACCATGGAGAATCCGGAACTTTTCCATGTCTGGTGTTCCATCGCATGGATTCAAGGCATTCATGGGAAGGGACTATTTGTCTGTTTCAGGTGTTTCTCATGACGGTTTCAGTTCAATGAATGCCGGTTTTGGGCGATGGCATCCAGTCAGTTGATATAGTACCTGATGTGGGATGTGAGCGATGGAAGAACCTCTTTTTCAAACCATGGATTCCTGGAAAGCCAGATATTGTTTCTCGGGCTTGGATGGGGTAGAGGGATGATTTTTGGTGCGTAGTCCTGCCAATGTCTAACTGTTTCGGCAAGGCTTTTTCTGCGCTTTTTGGCCAGATGCCAGTTGATTGCATGCTGTCCGATAGCGAGCGTAATCTCTATATTGGGCAATTCCCCGAGCAGTTTCCGGCGCCAGGCTATTGCACATTCCCTGCGTGGAGGCAGATCGCCCGAGGGCCCTGTTCCGGGATAGCAAAATCCCATTGGGATAATGGCAAACAGCGATGAGTCATAGAAAGTGCTTCGGTCCACGCCAAGCCAATCCCGAAGCCGATCACCGCTTGGGTCATTAAAGGGGATTCCGCTTTGGTGTACCCGAATTCCGGGTGCTTGGCTGGCAATCAGGATTCGGGCTTCAGGTGAGGCGCGAAATACCGGATTTGGCTCCAAAGGCAACTCTGACCGGCAGAGTTGACAGTCCTTGATCTCGCGACAGAGAAGATCAAAGGCTGTGTATGACGCTTCGGCTTTCAACTTCTCGACAATACGAGTCTGACAGAGAGGGCGGTCAGGAGCAGTAGCCAGATGAGGCTCCAGGCAGGCATCGAAATCCCTAAAAATGTCCAAGAGACTTCCGCACACTCACCGGATCCCATCAGTACTTTTTCAAGCATCACGCGAAATGGCAGCACTTCAATCATGAAGTCCAGGCCCGGTCCGCATTCCGGCACCCGCTCCTCTGGAGCATTCTGCAGCCATACATGCCTGGCAGCGACCGCAATGCCAATCAGTCCAGTGACTGACGTCAGCGAACCGTAAAGATCTTCATTTGCCGTTTTGAGGAGCCATGTCAAATGCGTCGATTGACTGCAGAACTCTGGCAAGGCTGTCACGACCTGAAATACGGGTTTCCGTCAAAATCAACAAATAGGGGATTAGGTCATCGGCTGACTGGTTCTTTTGCAAGTGCGGGCAGTATCCATGAGCGTAATATGTCCATGAATAGACCTGTCTTATTCGGCATTATACAAGTCAAAGTCAAAATACCGGGCGTTGATACTGGCATATGTGCCATCCGCAAGGATGGCTTGTATTGCCCCATTCAAACGATGGCGCAGATCCTGGTCTTCTTTTCGAAGCGCGATGCCAATTCCTTCATCAAGAAGGTAGCCATCCCCCACAAAATCGAAATTTTCACCGTTATCCGCAAGCCAGGCAAAAAACCCTATTCCATCACCAAAAACTGCATCTACACGTCCGGTCTCCAGTGCATCATAGAGGGCCGAAGCATCCGAAAACAGCTGAACAGCGTCTGGATTTTCCAGATTCTCTTCCAGCCAGTCTGAAGCGACGGTTGCCCGCATGACCCCGATTTTATGATCCGCCGGATTATCAGGATCAAATCCCGAGCCCTTTCTTGATACATAGCGCACCGCAGTCCTGTAGTATCGATCGGTGAAAGCGACCCGTTGACGCCGTTTCTGGGTGATTGACATGCTGGAGATGATGGCATCAAACCTGCCGTTCCGCAATGCCGGGATCAACCCCTCCCAGTTTTGCCGGACAAACACGCATTGCATCTTGATTTCTTGACACAATGCCTTTGCCATATCGATATCAAAGCCCTGCAATCGCCCGGCACTGTCGATACTGCTGAAGGGAGGATAGGTTGGGTCAACGCCAATGCGAAGCTTGTCCGGCGCCTGCTGGCCGCTGGCCATCAAGGTCATGGAGGTTAGATACAGGATCAAGCTCAATGTCAGAGACAACAGTGGTCTTCGCCATGCCGGCATTGCCTGTTTGGAAAGCGGGGTATTCATGGGTTTTATTATCGTTTGGGACTGTTTTGATTCAGGGGCACAAATCTGCGGGTCAGTACAGGATACTTCTGCCTCCATCAACATTGATAATCTGGCCGGTAATGTAATCGGCCGAAGCTATCAGAAACAGTGCGGTTTTTGCAATGTCCCCGGGGTTGCCAATTTGCTTGAGGGCGGTCCTGGCGATGATGCGTTGTTGCGCAACCTCGTCATTATCGTGCTCGGGCCAGAGAATCGCCCCGGGAGCAATCCCGTTAACCCTGATTTCAGGACCGAGCTCCGAGGCGAGCGAGCGAGTTAAGGACATCAGGGCTGCTTTGGATGCGCTGTAGACGGAATAGCCGGGCAGGGGTCGTTCGGCATAAATATCGGTAATATTGATAATCGAGCCCCGGTTCTTTTTGAGGTAGGGTGCCGCCGCCTGACTCAGAAAATAGGGTGCCATCAGATTCGTGGTGACCAGGTCATCCCACTGGTCATCGCGGGTTGAGGAAATTGGGGTCGGATAAAATCGCGAGGCATTGTTGATCAGGCAGTCGAGTCCACCCAAGTCATGAATGATATGCCGTAAATTGATCTTGAGTTCGGCAATGTTCCGGAAACTTCCCTGAATGATTTCTAATGAATCTGGACGCACGCCATTCAGTTCTTCCCTTAAATCGACGGCCTGATCGTAACTGGTGTCATAGTGAACCAGCAAGCGGGCGCCATGCATGTGCAGATGTCGGGCAATTCCCTCCCCGATACGGCGGGCTCCGCCCGTGACCAGCACGATCTTGCCCGAAAGTGGCTGGTCTGTTGATGAATCAGGCCCAGATTCGGGCTTAATCATGCGTAATGGCTGTTTGCTGTTTTTCGGCACTTTGAAATTTTTGCCTGTCCTAACATCACATGCGGGGGTCTATACATTGGCAATCGATATTCACTGATTGAAATACAATATCCCAAAAGTTGCCACGAGAAACCCTTGCTTTGGTTGACCGGTTGGTTAACATTATACTGAACATGACGGGCTAAACCCGAACCGGCAGCCACCCCGAATTCATCCGGCCGGGTCCATTGTTCGCCTGCCTTCACATGTACACCGAGAACATGCAATTGCTGCAAGTCAATCAGACAAGAGCCGGGCAAGAGACCCATTCAGAACATGTTCTTCGACAAGTCCGTGATCTTATCAGGGAATATGGTGGCTGGATCGGTTTTGACAGGTATATGCATGAGGTGCTGCATTCCCCGGAATATGGGTATTACAGCACTGGCAAAGTAAATATCGGCACTGATGGCGATTTCATCACCGCTCCAATGATGGGCAATGTCTTTGCGGAATGCCTGGCCAGACAATACATGGAGATTCTCGAAAACCTCACCTGCCCGGATTTGGCAGTTATTCTGGAATTTGGTGCCGGCACCGGCCAGCTGGCACTTGATATACTCACTTGTCTGGATAGGGAATCCGGCCTGCCAGGACGATACATGATTCTCGAGACCAGTGGTCACTTGATCGAACGACAACGAGCATTATTTGAAAATTCGGCTTCTGAATTTCTTTCAACAATCGAATGGGTTCAGGATATCCCAAGGGATATAACGGGCATGGTGATTGCCAATGAAGTGCTCGATGCGATGCCAGTCAAGCGGTTTCGAGTCAAGAATTCCCAAAGCATTGTGGAACTTGGGGTGGGGCTCGATCAAGGGTTGCTGTCCTGGGAAGAGGGGCCACCGCTCGAGACTCCCATGCTTGCAAGGGTCAGGGAACTGGGTTTACCCGCCGGATATCAAGGTGAACTGGGATTTCAGGCCGAGTATTGGACGGCAAGCCTCGCAGAAGCACTTGAAGAGGGTGTGGCGATCATTATCGATTATGGATTTCCAAGGCGCGAATACTTCCATCCGGAACGATCAGATGGCACGATCATGTGCCATTATCGCCATGAGTCGAATATGGATCCTTTTTTGCGTCCCGGATTGCAGGATATAACGGCACATATCGATTTCACGTCAATTGCCGAGGCGGGCAGGCTGGCCGGCGTGGAGATTGCAGGCTTTTGCAGTCAGGCGTCTTTCCTGATTGGCAATGGCATTCTTGATCTGGCACCATCCGAACTTGCAGCATCCTCGCAAAAGATGCTTGAGATAACCCGGCAGATCAAGAAGCTGACTCTGCCTCACGAAATGGGTGAACTTTTCAAGGTGCTGGCATTATCAAGGAACTATCCTCACAGTCTTTGCGGATTTTCATTGAAGGATATTCAGGACCGCTTGTGATGGACTGGTATCAGGTAA
>JAPYNK010000176.1 GCA_028285825.1 Arenicellales bacterium
AGATGGCGGAAGGTGATTGGGAGGATGCAGTCGAAACCTTGCGTCGTATCGAAGCCGAGTATCCCTACGGCGAACATGCCATGCAGGCCATGGTTGATACCATCTACGCGTATTACCGTTCCGGCGATATCGTAATGGTAAAGGTCTCCGCCGATCGCTTTATCAAGCTTCATCCAACCAATGAGTCGGTTGCTTATGCCTATTACCTGAAGGGACTGGTTAGTTACAGGGAAGACAAAAGCCTGCTCGGCGTGCTTATGGGAAAGGACGACCTGTCAGATCGCGATGCAACCAATATGACTGAGGCACTGGACGCGTTCAGAAATTCGTACGAGCAGTTTCCCGATAGTGAATATGCGCCAGCCTCGCGCAAGAGAGCCAAGGAAATGGAAGATGCTTTGGCCGAGTATGAGGTGAATATCGCCAAGTTCTACTTCAGGCGGGAGGCATATGTGGCAGCCGTGAACCGGGCAGAAAGAGTCATTGAAAACTTTTCCACTTCACCAGCAGTTGAGAGCGCACTTGGAGTTCTGCTTCAAAGTTATGACCGCATGAATATGCAGGACTTGGCGAGCGATTCAAGACGGGTGCTTGAGCTGAACTTTCCGGACAGTGAATATCTAAAGGAGAGCGGGGCAATCAAATAACGGGCTGGCAAGTTACTCTGAATGCATTAGGCTGTAGCAATCATCACGGGGAATGTGCGGTCTTCGGTCTGATGCTAGAGGCATACAGCAAGGTTTTCAGGCGAAATGACATTGTCGCATTCCGCTTGGAAATTCCTGCATGGTTGACAGGGACGATGGCCCAATTCTCGAAAGTCGGGTGTTTCAATCTTGTGCCTGATTTCGCATTATTGAGATCAGCATTCTGATAGACAACAAGGCGCGATTGACATACTTTGCATTTCCAGCCTTGTGTCCCGTAGCAATGGACGGGTGAGAAATGGCATGAGCCAATTTTTCTCTGTCGCCACCTGCCCATCAGCGCGCTTCGGACACTTCATGCGAGGATGAACATTTCCGGGTTGGAAAACGTGATCGGGTTCGGTTACTTCTCTGATAGCCCCTTTTGAAAAGGTCCATGGACATTTCCGGGTAAAACATGGAATGTATTTGGCGTGCACATCTCCCGCATAGGGTTGCTAGCTTTTGGTCAGGGTGCGTTCCGCCTCCCGGTATTTTTCAGCCGTTTGCTGAATGATGCTTTCGGGAAGATCCGGAGCCGGAGGCTGCTTATTCCAATCCAGCGTCTCGAGATAATCTCTTACGAATTGCTTGTCATAGCTCGGTGGGCTGCTGTCCGGCTCGTAATGACTAACTGGCCAGAATCTTGAGGAATCAGGGGTCAGCACCTCATCAATCAAATGCAGCACGCTGGCATCGTCAAGACCGAATTCAAACTTGGTGTCAGCGATGATGATCCCTCGCTCTCGAGCATGGATTGCGGCTTCAGTATAGATTTTCAAGCTCAGGTCCCTGACTTTTTCCGCCAGAGAATCCCCAAGCAGTTGAACACATTCATCGTAGTTAATGTTCTGGTCGTGTTCACCCGCCTCAGCTTTCGTGGATGGAGTAAAGATTGCCTCGGGAAGTTGGTCTGCCTGCCGGAGATTCTCTGGCAAGGCGATTCCGCAGACCGATCCGGTGGACTGGTAATCTTTCCAGCCTGAGCCGATCAGATATCCCCTGACGATTGCTTCAATTGGCAGAGGCCTGAGTTTCCTGACGATAATCGCACGATCCCCCAGGCTATTTCTCATATCCGGATTCGGAATCGCTTCGGATAAACTCATATCAGAAAGGTGGTTCGGAAGGAGATGCGAAATTCGGTCAAACCAGAAGTTTGAAATCCGATTCAGTACCTCGCCCTTGCCCGGAATAGGCTGGTTGAGTATTACATCAAATGCTGAAATTCTGTCGGTAGTAACAATAAGCAGATGATCTTCACCCAGCACATATATATCCCGGACCTTGCCGCGGTTGAGTAATTCAAGGTGACTAATTTCGGAATTCAATATGTGATTGTTCATTTTGTATCTTCAAGTCGTGGGCTGTGTTCGGGAAAACCGGATGACAGATGAGCATGGGCGACTGTGTCCGGCCTATTGATTATGAGGGCCATTGGGAATTCTTTCAATCCGGCCCGCCTTTCTGTATCCCCTTGGCAGGGGTTTTCCACGGCACGCCCTGTCATAACTCAAGTAAGTGTCAAAATTGCCTGGTTTGAGCTTGAGATAGGTGTCGCCACGATAAATTTTCAGTCCCTCCCCCTCGCGAAACGTCTCGATGGAAATCACTCGCTCGGCATTTTGAAAGGCCTTGTCCTTTCCAAGTTTGATGATTTGCAGGCCCTTGCCTTTGGATGCTCGGCTCAAAAGGCCAACCGGCAGTAGCAACAGCCGTCCGTAGCTGGTTAATATCGCCACAAAATCACCCTCATAATCACTGACAGGGCAGGGCTTCAACACTTTAGATGCCGTTGGAACCGAAAGAGTTGCCTTGCCAGCCTTGGTTCGCGATGTAATTTCACCCAGCAAGGCCACGATACCGTATCCACCGTCAGTCGACAGCAGGTATTCGGTGTCTGCATTGCCCATCATCAAGCCCAGAAATACCGCACCAGCTTGGGGGTTCAGATAACTGCTGAGTGGCTCGCCGTAGCTTTTTGCCGACGGCAGGGCATGGGCGGGTAGCGTATAGGTTCGACCGTATGAGTCAAGAGTCAGCAACAGCTCGTTCGATTTTCCTTTGGCAGAATCCAGATAGCTGTCACCTGTCTTGTAATTCAGGGAAGAGCCATCAATTTCATGCCCTTTGGCTGCCCGTATCCATCCCTGTTCAGACAATACGACGGTGACCGGATCTGCGGAAATCAAATCGGCTTCACTGAGTGCTTTGGCGGCTGGGCGCTCAATGATAATGGAGCGTCGATCGTCTCCAAATTTCTCGGCATCCTGCTTCAGTTCATTGCGCACCAGCCTGGTGAGAGCCGAGTCAGATCCAAGCGGTTTCTCCAGGCTTTCCTTTTCGGCATTTAGTTCTGCCTGTTCATCGCGGATTTTCATCTCTTCGAGTTTGGCCAGATTTCGAAGACGTGTGTCCAGAATGGCATTGCACTGGGTATCGGACAGGTCGAAACGGCTTTTCAGTTCCTCAAATGGATGATCGCTGAAACGGATAATACGGATGACCTCATCAAGATTGAGGTATGCAACAAGCAATCCCTGCAGTATGTGCAAGCGATCCTTCACCTTGCCATATCGAAACTCGAGACGCCCGCGGACAATTCGAAGCCGGTATTCAATCCATTCACCGAGCAGGGTTTTGAGGTTGAAAACCTGAGGGCGTCCATCGAGTCCAATCATGTTCATATTCACCCGATAGTTTTTCTCCAGATCAGTAGTGGCGAACAGGTGCCGCATGAGGGTCTCGGGATCCTGGCGCCGGGAACCCAACTCAATTACAAGTCGAGTGGGGTGCTCGTGATCAGATTCATCCCGAATATCCGAGACCATCGGTAGTTTCTTGTGCTTTAACTGGGTCCCGAGTTGTTCCAGGATCTTCGAGCCGGAAGTCTGGTAGGGCAAGGCATTGATGATGATGTCCCTGCCCTGTCTGATCCATTTTGCACGCTGTCTGACTGTTCCCATGCCGGTGCGATAACATTCCAGAATCTCTTCCCTGGAAGATACGATTTCTGCTGCAGTCGGAAAGTCCGGGCCCTGAATGCACCGACACAGCTCTTCGACGCTCGAGGTTTTTTTGCGGAGCAATTGCAGGCAGGCGTCAACCACTTCGCGAGCATTGTGCGGAGGAATGTCGGTGGCCATGCCCACTGCAATCCCCGAAGCACCGTTCAACAGCACATTGGGAAGTCGGGCGGGCAGGCATTCCGGTTCTTCAAGGGTGCCATCGAAGTTGGGAGTCCATTCAACAGTGCCTTGATCCAGTTCATCAAGCAGCAGTTTTGCATAATGGGTCAATCTTGATTCCGTATAGCGCATTGCGGCGAAGGATTTGGGATCGTCCTGACTTCCCCAGTTGCCCTGACCGTCGATTAATGGGTACCGGTAGCTGAAGGGTTGTGCCATCAGAACCATTGCTTCGTAGCAGGCTGAGTCCCCATGCGGATGAAACTTGCCAAGAACATCGCCGACTGTGCGGGCTGATTTCTTGAATTTAGCCGTGGCATGAAGCCCGAGATCGGACATTGCATACACTATTCTTCGCTGAACCGGCTTCAGTCCGTCACCGATGAATGGCAGGGCCCGATCCAGAATGACATACATCGAGTATTGCAGATACGCTTTTTCCGTAAACTCGGCGATTGATAGTGGTTCAGGCTCTACGGAGGGGGCGTCATGGTGGGTCAGGGAGAAGTCGTTTTCAGGCATCTTTTCTGGTTATCGAATTGCTCAAAATTATGACTGGTGATTATACGGTAGCAGATGCGTTCTGACTTTCTGGCTGTGTGAAAATCAACCCTGTACAGGTTCAGAGACATGTGAAACTTTTCCGGCCATGAAGTCAGGACGGATCCGGGGCATGAAAACGGCGTGCCGGGGCGGCCGGACAACAGGCGATTGCCGCCTGACGGACACTGGCAGCAGGACGGGGCTGGACGGTCCCAATGGAGGGGGTCCGCGTGATCCTTTCCGCGGATGGCAGTCCCGGAGTGACCGTATCCGGGGCCTGCGTGATGCGGAACTTCCCATACCGGGCAGACGGACTGCCTTCAGGCTGCCCAGCCCCCTGACAGGCTACGCGATGCTCCATCCGACCTGTTCCCCGAACATCGCTTCCATGCATGCCTTGCCGGAAAATCCTGCGTCAGCGGGACATGTGCCTCCTTGCCCAGTGGTCCCGCGTGCCGTCAACCGGGTGACTTTCGACATCCCGCGGGAATCCCCGTTCCGTTGCGGTGGTGCGGGGCCGATGGCTGCCGAGCGGCCAATGAAAGGGCATGCCTTGTAACCGGTCATCAGACACCGTTGAGGCAAAGACCGTCGAAACACCAGAGGAATACAGGCTGGTCTTGCCGTTGCCGCGGGGGACGGATCGGGCAAGGGTATCGACAGGGGGGTTCAATCCCTGCGTCAGAAAGCGTTGCTGAAATGGCAAAAGCCAACCTCATGCATCAAGGAGGGCGGCGTGGTTGACGCTTGTTGCAAATTTTGGGTACAGGGGTGCCCGCCGGCCGCTTGAACCATTGGCACCGCTCGGCATTGACAGGCGTTTCATGTTCAGCCCTGTGGCAAGCATTGCACAAGCTCTGTAGATTGTCCCATGCCCACGCATTGCCACCGGATCGGATCGGCTTCAAGTGGTGCACCATATCGGCGGGGATCGTCAAGCCTTGTGCCTGGCACAACTCACACAGTGGGTGAGCATTCAGCCTGGCATCACGCAGTCTGCGCCAGCGACGCGTGTTGTAGACCTGCTTGTAGACTTCTGATCGATTTATTGCACTTAAACAAAAGGGACGCATTTGCGCCCCTTATGTGTGTCTGTTCGTTGCGGTCAGCGTACCCGTTCCCCGGTGTCGGGGTCATAGACATGACCATGCCCGAACCCCCATTGCCCGCACCCCTCGCCACCGAGGAAAAACAGGACCTGGTGTCTTGATTCAACGGTCGCATTAGTCGGATTCGAGCCCACTTTAAGTATTTCCATTGTCGTGCGGGCTCGGCCCGTCCCCTTCGAATTCCCGATCACCGCCCCGGCCTTGGCGCGAAATTCCATAACCTCGGGGACATCCAGTGTTGCGTTCTGACTAAAAACATTGACACCGTTTTCAAACACGTCCGCCCAATGGTTGCCCGAAATCCGGGTTCGATATTCAAGTTTTCCGGTCTTGACGCGGAGATAACCCGGCTGGGCTTCTTGTGTCTGCATCAGGTATGTACCTTGGAAATTAGTCACGCCGGATTGCCCGTTGGGTGACGACAGGACATATTCAATCCTTCCAATGTCCGCTCCTTCGCCGCAGCCTTTCAGGAACGGGGATCCGGCTCCCGTCTGTAGCGTGATTTTGCAGTTTGCCTTGCTGCAAGCATTTTGCGCCTGCGCTTGGGGGGGGGGTAGTTATGAATGCCACCAGTAAGGCGGCCAGGATGGTCAGTCTAGCTAG
>JAPYNK010000177.1 GCA_028285825.1 Arenicellales bacterium
CCATATAAGCGGTAATGTCAACCGTTCAAGTTTCTGTTTCTAGATGAATGCACACTCCTACCGAGCGTATCTGACAACCGCACACCGCATCGCAGACATTGCTCGCACGCTGATCAAAAAAGATTTTCGCCGTAACTCAGTGTTGCAGATGAAACCAGATGGCTCCCCAGTCACCACAACAGATCTCGAGGTGGAAAAGATCGCCCGTGCAACAATATTGAAAAACCATCCGGACCATGATTTCTTCGGTGAAGAGACCGGGCAAACCGGACATTCTCAAGAATGGCTATGGGTGATCGACCCCATTGACGGGACCCGAAGCTATGCCACGGGCAAGCATGCTTTCGGAACTTTGATCGCGTTGTTGCATCACGGCTCACCCGTAATTGGCATGATTGACCAGGCTATTCTCGATGAGCGCTGGGTCGGGATTTCGGGCCAGGCAGCCTTGTACAATGGCAAGCCATGCTCCACGAGCAAAAACCAGGATCTCTCCAAAGCCCGTCTATGCACTACATCACCGGACATGTTTGACAAAACACAAAAAGACAAGCTAGACACTTTAAGTGATCAGTGCGGTTTTAGGGTCTTTGGCGGTGACTGCTACAACTATGGCCTGCTTGCCCTGGGTCTCAATGAACTAGTCTGCGAAGCCAGCCTCAAGCCTTACGATTTCTTGGCCCTGGTGCCGATTATTGAAGGTGCGGGCGGGGCAATCAGCGACTGGCAGGGAGAGACCCTAAACATCAATTCGTGCGGAGAAGTTCTGGCTGCTGCCAATCCCCAGCTCCTTGAACGAGCACTTCCGACCTTGACGTAGGCACTCTTTGCATAGCGCCAGATTCCTGCATGCCCACCGCAAAGGATTTATCAATTGTCTGACTATGTGTTTACGCTGAACGGGGTCGGCAAGTCTGTACCACCAAACCGCTGGATTCTAAAGGACATTTATCTGAGCTTTTTTCCCGGGGCGAAAATCGGCGTACTGGGCTATAACGGTGCCGGCAAGTCTACTCTGCTGAAAATCATGGCCGGAATTGAACGGGACATTGCTGGAGAAGCAAGACCACAACCTGGCCTCAAAATTGGCTATCTGGAACAAGAGCCGGGACTCGACAATCAAAAAAACATTCGTGAAATCATTGAAGAAAGCCTGGCCGACATCAAATCAACCCAAGACAGGCTTCAGGAAGTCTACGCCGCTTATGCCGATCCGGATGCGGATTTCGAAGTCCTCGCCAACAAGCAGGCTCAGCTTGAAAGCATTATCCAGGCTGCAGATGCTCATAACCTTGATCACCGCCTTGAAATTGCTGCCGAGGCTCTCAGATTGCCCCCATGGAATGTCCAGATTGCAACCCTGTCCGGCGGTGAACGACGGCGGGTTGCACTGTGCAGGCTACTGCTCTCAAATCCGGACATGCTGATCTTGGATGAACCCACCAACCATCTGGACGCTGAATCAGTGGCCTGGCTTGAACATTTCCTGCATGGCTTTGCCGGGACTGTGGTTGCAGTAACTCATGATCGATATTTCCTGGATAACGTTGCGGGCTGGATACTCGAACTGGATCGAGGTCAGGCCATTCCATGGAAAGGTAACTATTCCTCCTGGCTCGAGCAAAAGGAGAAGAGACTTGAGCAGGAACAAAACACAGAGTCGGCACGCATCAAGAGCATGCAAAGTGAGCTTGAATGGGTGCGGTCCAATCCAAAAGGACGGCAAAGCAAAAACAAGGCCCGCATCAAGCGGTTTGAGGAATTGAGCTCAAGTGACTACCAGAAACGTGCACAAACCAACGAAATCTATATCCCACCGGGTCCCCGTCTTGGAGATGTGGTCATCAAAGCCAAGGATATCTCCATGTCATTCGATGGAAAACCGCTCTATGAAAACCTCAGTTTCAGTCTGCCCAAAGGCGCGATAGTTGGCATCATCGGGCCGAATGGTGCCGGCAAAACCACTCTGCTGAACCTGATGACTGGCAAGCTACAGCCCACTTCGGGCACCTTTCAGATCGGCGATACCGTAATCACGGGCCATGTTGACCAATCCCGGGAATTGCTCAATGACAAAAACACCGTGTTTGAGGAAATTACTGGTGGGCAAGATGCAATGACAGTCAACGGGTTCGAGATGCAGTCACGCCGCTATGTCGGACGCTTCAATTTCAGAGGGCCTGACCAGCAGAAAATTGTCGGCACTCTCTCAGGGGGTGAACGAAATCGCGTTCACCTCGCGAAACTCCTCGCCAGCGGAGCAAACCTGCTGATGCTCGATGAACCAACGAATGATCTGGATGTTGAAACGCTACGGGCCTTGGAAGAGGCTATTCTGGACTTTCCGGGCTGTGTGGTCGTGGTCTCCCACGACCGGTGGTTTCTGGATCGAATTGCCACGCACATGCTGGCTTTTGAGGGTCATTCAGAAATTGTCTGGTTTGATGGAAACTACTCGGAATACGAACAGGATTACAAGCGACGTCATAGTCAGGAAATCAAGTCTGTCCGAATTCGTTACAGACCGCTCAAAACATAAACTCAGATCCTGAGACTCTATATTTGAGGTTTTTTCAGCGTGATTTTATCCAGGCCTGCCTGGCCTCCTGATGGCGATCCAAAGCCCTGTACCGGGTCTGTTTGAGATCGAGGGCTGGCATTGGGTAATTCAGCTTGTTCAGTATACTGTTCGAATCAGGCCATGTCCAGGGCTCATGGATATATTGAATTGGTATTGCAGACAATTCTGGTACCCACCGCCGAATATATTCGCCATCAGGATCAAACCTCTGGCCCTGACTCCTTGGTGAAAATATCCTGAAGTAAGGTGCCGCATCAGGACCGCAACCCGCAACCCATTGCCAGCCCATGGAATTATTGGCGAGATCGGCATCGACCAGAGTATCCCAGAACCAGCGAGCACCTTCCAGCCAGTGGACCAGTCCGTTCTTGCTAAGCACCGAAGCCACGATCATGCGGACCCGATTGTGCATCCATCCGGTATGCCACAACTGGCGCATGCCTGCATCCACCAATGGGATTCCAGTCTGTCCATTTTGCCACTTCTCAAGTAGTTTCGGATTGCAGTCCCAGACAAAATCCTCATACATGGGATCAAGAGGACGATCACTCATTGCCGGGTGATAATAGAGCAGGTGATGGGCAAAATCCCTCCAGATCAATTGACGCAAATACGGCCAGAAAGGGCTCATATCGGGCGGATCGTACATCTGGTTATCTCCGCTTCGTACATGCAGCCAGACCTGGCGGGGAGACACTTCTCCAAAATGCAGGTGTGGAGATAGCCGAGACACTCCTTCAAGATTCGGAATGTCCCGATGATGCCCATAGTCAAGAGCAGCATGCTCGGAAAATGACTGAATTCGATGTTGGGCGCCTTTTTCTCCCGGCTGCCATTCTCCGGTAAATTGCGAGTGCCATTGAATCCTGTCGACAAGTTCAAGTTCTTCGATATGCAGTGATTTTGGAACGGGATAGGGAGTTGGCAAATGCCCGGGTTCATCCAGTGGTGGTTCGGGTGGCGCCAGTGAGGCATGTCGCTTGCTAAAGGGGGTATATACCCGGTATACCTCTCCATCTTCCTTGAGAACTTCATCTGGCTCTCGTAGCAAGGCTCCCGCGAAATCGATAGCCCTGATTCCGAGCTTTTCCAGTTCTTGCTTGATTTTTCGATCCCGTCTTGCGATCACCGGTTCATAAAGCCGATTCCAGCATACAGCCTCTGCGCCGGTTTCAGTACAGATTTCAATCAGGGATTGCAGGCTGTCTCCCTGTCGAACAATCAGCTCGCCCTGCTTTATTCGCACCTGCCTCCTGAAGGTACTCAAACTCTGGTGTAGCCACCAACTACTCGCCGCCCCCGGTTGCCATGGATGTTCTTCATGGGGTGCATGAATGTAAAACAGGATCACCTGATCCGACTGCTCAAGGGCATGGGAAATCGCCGGGTTGTCGGAAAGTCTAAAATCCCGACGTAACCAGACTACAGTCTTTTTCATGGTTATGTTCTTCCCGGTCGCAGGTTAAACATGAATTGCAGGGTTGTCTGGCATTTCGGATTATCAGCCCCGAAACGCAATTTTTTCGATTTGTTTTCGCTGGTGGGTTGATTGGGATAGACTCAGGGGTTGACACCCATGCCAGGAATTTGCCTCTATTACCATACAAGTACATAACTCCAAAAAACTGGTCAATCTAGAATATAATCAATCCATCTTATTAGGGTGATGCTACGCGATTTGCATAGATATGATTTTAGATCTAATCATTTTCCTGTCGTCTCTGCTTTTTGGGTCAATGGTATTTTTCAGTGCTATTGTGATGCCGGCAGTCTTTCAATCACTGGACAAAGAGCCGGCTCAGGTTCTTGCCCATCGACTGTTCCCACGATATTACCTGTGGTGCATTGCACTGAGCATCTTGTTAACAATTATTGCGGCACTTGAGTTTCAATCTCTGACGCTACTTCTGTTGATCATTCTATCTGGATTTGTGTATGCCCGACAATATCTTCTCAATAAGTACAATCAGGCAAGGGCAAAATGGCTTGAGACTGACTCCCATCAGGACAAGTCGCGATACAAGTCACTTCATCGACAGACCGTCATTATCAACATGTTCCAGATGATTGCACTGCTATTGATCGCGATTGCTAACGGATTTTTCTATCCTGCTGTCTCACCTTAGGCATGTCCGTCACAACTCGACACCGACGTAAAAATCGTCGGAGGGGAGCGGGTCCATCGAACAGTTTCGACATATCGATGCCTTCCCCCTGCCTTTCCGTATGCACCTTTGGCGATCAGCCATACTGCAAGGGTTGCTATCGCAGTGCGGATGAAGTCCGTGACTGGATGATCATGTCCAGAGAGCAGAAGCTGGATATACTGGAACAACTCGACATCAGGCGCAAGCAAGATATCTCCCGTAATTTGGCCTGATTGCTGAAACGAATGACCTGAAGAAATTATGGCCATGGCTATGGAACACAAGCCCATTACCGATACCCGAGACCGGCTTGAGTATCCTCCAAGATCAAATCGATTACCTTGGCAAGTGCTTCCTCATGGGTGCCGCCGTTTAGCTTTTCCATTCGATAGAGATCAATCTGTCGATCGGCACCGGTGCCTTCACGAATGATCGATGTACAACGATACAACTCTTCAACACAATTGAGGGCATGAGCATCGTCAATCAATTGATCAAGCAGCGTCTTGGCATAGTCATAAATGTCAATCCGCCCGCTTTCTTCGCCCGGGACACCGAAGAATGAAACCACGCCATAACGCTGGGCAATCCAGCGATTTTCCACTATGATTTCAGTCAGGGGCTCGGACAGAACTTGATTCATTTGCTCGTTGCGCATCAACCAGCGAATCAGACAGGCGTATAGAGCAACGATAGACATCGCATCTTCAATACGCGTGCACACATCGCAGATTCGCATCTCGATCGTTGAAAAACGGTGAGATGGTCGTATGTCCCACCATAGTTCGCTGCCATCTTTGACAAAATTCATGGCTCGGTAGGATTGCAGCAATTCATCATAGTCAGCATAGGAATACAATGGGCCGGGTATGCCAGTTCTCGGCAGAGCCCCAACCAAGGTCAGCCGATATGACTTGAATCCGGTTTCGTTACCGGCAGCAAACGGGGATGATGTCGATAATGCATGAAGTAACGGAAGATAACGGCGCAGGCCGGTCATTACCCTAATCCTCATATCCGGATCTCCAAAGCCTGCATGGATATGCATGCCGCTGATAAAGAAACGCCTGACGCTAGCTTGATATGTTTCAGTGAAGCGTTGATAGCGTTCCATCGGAGTGGTCATTTGCGACTGCCATGAACCCGTTGGATGAGTGGAAGCGGCCATAATCGTTGCGCCATATTTAGCGGCAAGCTCAATCATCGTATTTCTGCTTTCGATGAACGATTGACGAATTTCATCCACGGAACTACAGACGCGGCTATTGCTTTCAATTTGCGATCGAAACAATTCATGCACGTAGTTATGCGGACTCTCGACACTCTTGCAGTCATCAAAGAATCCGGGGTCGGGATCGGCAACCAGTTCACGGGTCTTGGGGTCTACCAGAAAGAATTCTTCCTCTATCCCGAGAGTAATCGGAAAATCGTCGTGACTGGTTTTGATATTCATTCTACCATGAGCCCAAAATAGAAGAAACAGCTTATCGGTCAATGTACATGAATGCAGGGCAGAAACATTGATTGCTGATTCTCTGAAAATCATGCAAATCCAGCCTATTGACCGAAAAATGTCTGCTTGCCATCGTCATGCTATGGTATCACCAACGACTCCAAAACAAAACCAAAAGCACTCTGGAACTCTGCGGACTTCGAGACGAAATCCGCATTTGGCACAGGAGCTGTCATATTAGCTTGACGAAGCAGTTCCGGCCATGCCTGGCAGGCGCCTTGTTCATGCATGACAGTGAGGGCCTCAGCCGCCATGAATTCCCGTGCACACGCATGTTATGCATGAGCTTTCGGGCCATTGGAATGTATCTTCGAGCTGAAGGAGTTTGATCTGCACCAATCCTGCTGCTCTTTTCCCATGAGTCACACACCGCTTCAAGGCACAGAAAGTGTTTTGCGACCGAGCTACTTCACGACACGAAGAATGTCGACTGAAGATGGGTTTTGCTTTATCACAATTTCGACAAATTGATCGCTCGATTGCCTGAAAAAGAGCTCATTATGAAAACCCCAATTCAAGAGATTTTCGCCTCTATTGTGACGCAAACCCTAAAACCAAGGCATTTAGCAATCGCTGACAAACTGAAAATCTCGATATTCATCTCATTGGATACCTTCGGGTTGAATTGTCAGAACACTTGAAAATAGCAATTATCGCAACCTGATTTTTCGTAGCAGTCGTTCATCGATGAATAACAGTCCCAAGCCAATAATTGCAGCACCGGTCAGCTCATGGGCAACCAGCGGTTCATTGAGAAATAAATTCCCAAGCATTAATGCAGAAATGGGAATTAAAAGTGTAACCAGCATCACATTCGAGCCGCCTATGGATGCGAGAAGTCGGAAAAATATCAGATAGGCGAGTGCTGTTCCAAACACAGCAAGACCGGCAAGTGCAAGCCAGACCCGCATACTTGGGAGAGGCAGGTTCCAAGGTTGCTCCAGCAAGGACGCCACGACCAGCATCATTAATGTCGATGCCAATAGCTGACAGGTCGCATTGACGACTGGGGGATGTTCCATCAGATGTCTTCGCCCCCAAAGTGCGGCAAAGGCATAGCTGAATGCCCCAGCCATGCAAAATCCGATGCCTGCCATACGCATGCCTCCATGAGCCATATCCGGCAGCGAGATCTGGACAACGCCAAGCACCCCAAGCAAAACCCCGATAACGCGATACACGGTCAATTTCTCTTCCTTGAAGAATGCCATGACCAATGCCGTGAACAAGGGTGTCAAGGCATTGATAATTGAAGCCAGGCCGACACTAACCATGATCTGTCCGGTATTAAGAAAACTGAAAGGAAGCACATTGTTGAGTAGCCCCATAACCAGAAATGGGGTCCATGCGGACAATCTGTTTGGCAGTGAATGTCCAAGATAAACTATCAGGAGTAAGAGAATCAGTGCGGCCAATCCAACCCGGGCCAGAACAATCGTCAAGGGAGGCAATTCGACCACGGCCACTCCGACAAAAAAGAAGGCACTGCCCCATAAAATAGAAAGAAATACCAGTAGACCCCACTCAGTGATATTCATTGCTTTGGGTTGTTGAAGGAGCGACAGGGCTTGTTGCGAGCGGCCGGCACAGGTCAATCAAGAATAGCAAACTGTACTTACTTTACGCCGCAGTCTACGCCATGTTGACCGGCTAAATCAGTCATTGAATCGGGGTTGGGTATGGGCAGATCCTCTTGCCAAAAAAAGGCCCGGCTTCCCAGCCCAAAAAGGAGGCCGGGCCCAGTGGTGGAAATTTATGCAGTTTTGGTGAACTCCGGATAAGCTTCCATGCCGCAGTCTGCCAGATCCATGCCATCATATTCCTGCTCTTCGGAAACACGAATTCCAACTGTAGCCTGGAGAATTTTCCAAACGACAAAGCTGACCAGGCCAACCCAGATGATTATGGTCAATGCACCGGCAACCTGGCCGACAAAGGTTGCACTACTGTTGGTCAATGGAACCAGCAGCAGTCCCAGGATCCCGCAGGTTCCATGCACTGAAATAGCCCCAAGTGGGTCATCAATCTTGAGTTTATCCAGGGCCATGATGCTAAATACCGTCAAGACTCCGCCTGCTGCACCAAAAATGACGGCCACGATCGGGGTAGGGGTTAGGGGTTCAGCAGTAATTGCAACCAGGCCACCCAGAGCACCGCTTAGCATCATCGTCAAATCAGCTTTTTTGAATAATAATTGTGATGTGACGAGTGCTGCGATGGCACCGCCAGCTGCTGCAGCGTTGGTATTCAGAAAAACCATGGCTACGGCATGAGCATTCACAATGTCGCCAAGTTTCAGGACTGATCCTCCGTTGAATCCGAACCAGCCCATCCATAATATCAGCGTACCCAGGGCCGCAAGAGGCATATTTGCGCCCGGGATTGCGTTGATTCGACCATCCTTGCCGTATTTGCCCTTGCGTGGTCCCAGCAGGATTACCCCGACCAGTGCTGCTACTGCTCCTGCAAGGTGCACGATGCCCGAGCCTGCGAAATCGCTGAATCCAAGATCGCCCAGGTTATAGAAACCGAAAACGCTTGCACCGCCCCAAGTCCAGCTTCCTTCCATTGGATAGATGAAAGCGGTCATTACGACAGCAAAGGCCAGAAATGCCCAGAGTTTCATCCTTTCGGCAACGGCTCCGGAGACAATCGACATTGCCGTAGCGACAAATACTACCTGAAAAAAGAAGTCTGAAGCACCGGAGTATATTGACCCGCCCTCTATGCCACCTTCTCTGGCATGGAAATCGCCCAACACTGATCCGACATCCATGTCGCCCATTCCGTTCAAGAACCAGCCGCCGCCGTACATGAGCTGATAGCCGCAAACCAGATAGGCAACACTTGCAATCGCATAGAGTGCCACGTTCTTGGAAAGAATTTCCGCGGTGTTCTTGGACCGGACCATTCCTGCTTCCAGCATTGAAAAGCCTGCAGCCATCCACATGACCAGAGCACCGCATATCAGGAAATAGAATGTATCGAGTGCATACTGGAGGTGAAAAATGCCGTCCATAAAATTAACGTCAGCCATTTGTATATCTCATTTGAATTTGTTTTTCGGGAAAGAAGAACGTTTGCTAGATAGCGGCTTCATTCATTTCACCGGTTCGGATTCGGACCACCTTTTCGATTTCGCAAACAAAAATCTTGCCATCTCCGACTTTGCCGGTATTAGCAATTGAGGTGATCGTATCGACAACCCGATCAACCATTTCACTATCGACGGCGATCTCGATTTTTGTTTTTGGCAAAAAATCAACAACATATTCCGCGCCACGGTAAAGTTCGGTATGACCCTGTTGTCGACCGGCTCCTCTTACTTCAGTCACCGTCATGCCACTGACGCCGACTTCCGAGAGTGCACTTCTGATTTCATCGAGCATGAATGGCTTGATGATCGCAACCACTAGTTTCATCGTGTATTCCTGGTCTCATATAAATCTGTTACGGAATGCTTGAAATCGGGCAGTCTGACTAAACGGCCATCTCGTGCTGTACTGCAACATTCCTGCTTTATGGTAAATCTATAAATATTGTTAATTGAATAACAGTAAAAATATTTTATTGTAAGTATTGCAAAATTATATTGCGCTGCAACATATAAGGGGCTGCAAGCTTCTTTGTTTGGGGTTGCCCACGTGGAACCGGGTGATTCTTGACCAAATGGTCCAAATATTGTCCATTTTCAATTTTGACTGTGCTTTCACCAAGCGTCGCTCCATCCAGCCCTGAACCTGGCTGGGGAAGCGGTCCGGCGTTCCCCCGGCACCCGGGACGCAAGAGACCGGATCGGAAAGTGTCGCCAGGGGTGATCGGCCGGTGGTTCCATCTCGGCAGTTCTGCCTGTGCCCGTTCGACCGCCTGCTGGATGCTCTTCCCGTCGGCGACCGGGGCCTGATCCCAAGATCCTGCTGCAGTACGCATTAGGCAAGCTTCCGGCCGTCACGCAGCAATGTCACGTTGCCGTGGAAGACCTTGCACACAGTGATTCGTAATCCGCACAGGGTGTAGCCCTGTGTACGGTTCGAGATCCGGTACTCCCGGTCTCGAAGCGGCAGACCAGGTTCTTAGAGAGCGTGCGCTAATGATGCAGCGAGAAGATCAGGGCCAATTCACGCCGGTTATGCAGAACCTCCCGGTGGGCATCGGGGCACTGCGGATCAACCGTGAAGCGGGCGTTATAGTCCTTCATGAATTCAGGCCGGAAGGCGTTGGCCTGCTCCGCACTGTCGATCCCGCGCAGGCGCAGTTCCCTGATCAGGCGGTCATGGAGTATCTGGTTGATCCGGAAGATGCCATGCCGATACGAATGGATCGCGACTGGACGACCCAGCTCCTATGACTCATCGACAGTACCCCTTCCTTCACCTCTTCCTCTTTCCCATTATGGAGATAACAGCTTTGGGCTAACCTAAAACGTTCTTCAAGTTTCCATTTTCAGTCGGAAAAACTACAATATGGCCTTGCAGGCAGGGCTGTATGACAGATTACTCATTCACTGCATTTGACGCTAATTCGACCATTTGCCAACCCAACAGCAAGGCAATACTCTGAAAATATCCCGATCTATTGTGAACGAACCTCCCATTGACTTTCGAAGCGATACCGTAACTCGGCCCTGTACACGCATGATGCAGGCCATGCAGGATGCAAAAATGGGAGACGATGTCTACGGTGAAGATCCAACAGTCAACCAGCTGCAGCTAAAAGTCGCCAGAATCACCGGACATGAAGATGCCCTGTTTTTTCCTTCAGGGACCCAGAGCAATCTGGTTGCACTGCTTACACACTGTAAGCGTGCAGACGAATACATCGTGGCACAGACTGCTCATACCTACAAGTATGAAGGGGGTGGAGCGGCAGCACTAGGCGGAATTCAACCGCAGCCCATGGAAAGAAATTCGGATGGCACGCTTGATCTGGAGCACATCGAGAAGCTGATCAAGGCAGATGACTTCCACTTTGCCAAAACCAGATTGGTTGCACTCGAAAACACGACCACTGACGGGATGGCAATATCAGCTTCTTACTGCCAGAAAGTACGGCAGCTCTGTGACCGTAACAGATTGGCCCTTCATCTGGATGGTGCCCGGGTATTCAATGCAGCCGCAAAACTGAACGTTGATGTCATGGAACTGACAAAACATTTCGACAGCGTATCGGTCTGCCTGTCCAAAGGGCTGGGGGCTCCAGTCGGCTCGGTATTGTCGGGAAGCCATGAATTTGTCAGCAGCGCAAGGCGCTGGAGGAAAGTGGTTGGCGGGGGCATGCGCCAAGCGGGCATAATCGCTGCAGCCGGTATTTATGCCCTTGACCATAACGTTTCAAGATTAAGCGAGGACCACTCCAACGCCGAATATCTGGCAAACAGGCTTTCCGAATTCGATGACATCAGCATTGAATTTGGGGGAGCCTGCACGAATATGGTGTTTCTACGCCTGAAAAGCACCAACCATGACGAATTCGCCAGCTTCGCTGAATCAAAAGGGGTATTGTTCACTGGACGGAACCCAATCAGGATGGTCACCCACAAGGACCTCGCCAAATCAGACATTGATCTTGCAGTGGAGCGTCTGGGCGCTTATTTCGGGTAGCGGGTCTTTTTGCATGAAGCTAAATGCTGCCAATCGCCCATGGCAAGTGCTTCACCCACAAGCTTTCCTACTCGCTCCAGATTCCGGATGCTGAAATAAATCCTGTCCTGTCCTTGTTGCTATTTGCAATGTCTGGCCTGAAATAGCTGCCTAGAGCTTGATGCTCTTCAATCGAAATCGCATCAACTTTCAGCAACAATTTGCCCAAGGCGACCTGGCTCGCCCTGGTTGAACCGTCATCAATCTTCAGCGCAAGGCCAAGTTTCTTGCCAGGAACAAACCCACAGTAGACCGCTTCTGCGCCGGTCTTGACCAGAACCCGACCCTTTGTCAGATCAATGACATCCGTACAACATCGACCCGTTCCTGCAATCATCCATGGGTGATTTGTAATCGACTCGATTATTTTCTCTACAGCTTGTGCCCTTCTGTTCGTTAATAGCCTGTGATCAGCATATCTTGCGCAAGCCCGGGCCAATGCGATCAACGGCATGGTTATTGCGGGAGCACCACAACCGTCTTTTCCGCAGTCCATAGCCGTCACATCAAAGCCGGCAAAGTCAGACATGACCTCCATCCAGACTTGCTGGGCACCATGCTCTGGATGGGTGTATCCATGTACATCTAGTCCGAGATGCCGGGCCATGGTCAACATGCCGGCATGTTTGCCAGAGCAGTTGTGGTGGGCTTGGGTTGACGGTTCTCCTGCTTTCAATAATTCGTGAAAGGCCTTCGAAGAATATGGCCGCGATGGGCCATTTTCCAGATCATCAGGACCCAGGCCCAGCGATGAGAGCCAGTTTTGAACAGCCAAAACATGACCTGGCTCTCCATTGTGCGAAGCACAGGCCAATGCTATTTCTCGTGCTGTCAGGGAGAAATTCTCGGCAGCACCCGTTTCAAGCAACGGAATTGCCTGAAACAGTTTGATTGCCGAACGAGGGAAGATAATGCGTTCAACATCGCCAAGTGCGTAGACCGTTTGCCCCTGGCTGTCGACAACCACAGCAGCACCGCGATGCCAGGATTCCAGGGTGTTCTCGCGAAACACTTCAGCCATGATCGGATTGGGTGACTCTGTCTTCTTTGGTTTCATGGATCGCATTTGGAATTTCATTTTCACCTGAAACAGTTCGTGCAAGCGGCGGATGAGCGAAATGCAGCGATTATGGGTTTATCCGTCGTTTCATGCTTACGCTGCACTGGCAAAGCAGGAGTATGGAAGATTTGAGGTTCTTGACTATCAATGAGGTGCCGGCATCAAAAGTAAGCGCGTCACGGATTGTAGACCTTATCCTAATACAACCCTCGTATTCAACTCTCCGATGCCTTCAACGGAACCTTGCAGCAGATCGCCTATATTTACTGCCCCTACGCCTGACGGAGTTCCGGTCATAATCAAATCGCCAGATTTGAGCGCAAACAAGCCAGACAGTGTCATGATGATTTCCGGAACCTTCCAGATCAATTGGCCTAGATCACCCAACTGCCTGACCTCGCCATTCACCTTGAGTTCGATGCGGCCTGCATTTGGATGACCAAATTCAGCGACAGGAGCTACATGACTGCAGGGTGCCGAATGCTCAAAGGCTTTGCCAATCTCCCACGGTCTTCCCACCTTCTTCATCTCGTTTTGAAGATCACGTCTGGTCATGTCCAATCCCACTGCATAACCCCAGACATGATCGAGAGCATCCCGGCGTGTGATATTGATCCCTCCCTTACCCATGGCAACGACCAATTCAATCTCGTAATGAACTTCTTTGGTATTCCGAGGATAGGGAAAGTCTTCGTTGTTGATGACAAGGTTATCGGGATTTTTCTGAAAGAAGAAGGGCAATTCGCGAGCTGGATCATGTCCCATCTCAATCGCGTGATCAGCATAATTCCGCCCAACACAATAAATACGGTGCACTGGAAAAAGAGCATCCGAATTCCTGACAGGCAGGTATGGAACCGGCGGTGCCGGGATGGCAAACTGGCTTCTGGTTTGCATGAATCCGATGGCTTGATGGCAGGCAGATTTGCGAAATTGCAGTTATTATAATAGTCGGTTCGTTCAAACCAGTATCCCCAATCATGATCATCAACTTATCAGAGCTGAATACACCGAATGTCTATTTCACGATGACTCAAACGGTGTTGCCACGTCCAATTGCCTGGATACTCAGCGAGAATCAGGACGGCTCATTAAATCTGGCGCCCTTTTCCTATTTCAATGCTGTATGTAGCGATCCTCCTCTAGTCATGATTTCCATTGGTCTCCAGGATGACGGATCTCACAAGGATACCTTACGAAATGTGCTTGAACGACCGCAATTGGTGATACATATTGCAAGCTCTGATCAACTGGCTGACCTGAACTTCAGTTCAGCAACCCTGCCTCCGGGAGTCTCTGAGGTCGACGCCGGAAATCTTGAATTGTCAGATGTTGACAGCTTCCTCCTACCTCGACTGACACATTGCAAGGTTGCCTTTATGAGTCATGTTCACAAGATTGAACAAATCGGCACCCATGATCAGCAACATCTGGTATTTGCCCAAATCGATTCTGTCTATGTCTCAGACGACTGTGTTCGACACGATGGCAAGAATCGCCTGACAATTCAGGCCGATCAGATTCGTCCACTCTCCAGGCTTGGGGCGAGTGCCTATGCATCATTCGGAGAGGTCTTGTTCGCTAAACGACCCGCCTAATTGATGCTCAAAGTCGATTTGACTGCTTCCAGCATGGGTAAGTGATTGCTGTAATCTACCGGGATACGACTCAACTGACTGCCCTGTTTCAGCATCAGGGAGGGGAAGCCGGATATACCCAGATTCCGAGACAGCGTGATTTCATCAATTAACGTACCTTGCGTTTGTCTTGAGCCAAGGTCCTGTGAAAAACGCATGTCATCAAGACCGATGGTTTTGGCGATTTCAGTCAGGGTCTGTTCCTCCGATGGATTGCGTGCCTCGAGATAGTATGCTTGCTGGATTGCCCGAGTCATTTTTTCATCCCACTCAATACCCTGATTACGGGCAGCGATCACAGCCCGACATGCTGGAAAGGTTGAGCGTCTCGGTATGCAGTCCTGCCAAAAGTCAAAATTGAACTTGGTTCCCGGGACCGTGCGCATGATGGTCCGCCAGACCTGTTGCAGATGCTGGCGCATTGTCTCTGGCATCGGTTCGTTTGAATCAGGTGCCAGACCACCCAATAACCGTACTGCATGGATATTATCGGGCAGTGATTCCAGAAGCCTGTCCAGTTGCGGACGAAATGCCCAGCACCAGCTACACATCGGATCGTGTACATAGATCAGACTTTCCTCGCTACCATTTACTCGTTGTATGGAATTCAGCACTGTCTATCGCCCTCCGGAACAATCAACAAAGGTACCCGTGCAGTAGGATGCCTGATCGGAGAGCAGCCACACGATTGAATTTGCAACCTCTTCGGCCGATCCTGGACGTTTCATGGGTATGTGCCTTGAAATTCTGTTGATTCGATCAGGATCACCGGACAGTTGATGAATTTCGGTATCGATTAGCCCCGGGCGGACCGCATTGACCCGAATTCCATCTTCAGAGAGCTCGCTGGCCAAACCCACGGTCAAGGTATCTATCGCACCCTTGGATGCTGCATAGTCGACATATTCACTGGGCCCGCCCAAGCGGGCGGCGACAGAAGACACATTGACGATGGATCCGCCTTGACCACCGTGGCGAACGGACATGTATCGAATTGCTTCCCGGACACACAAAAGACTGCCTTTGACGTTGGTTGCAAATATGCGGTCAAATCGTGCACCCTCCATTTGCTCAAGCCGCGTTGCGGCCTCAAGCGTACCTGCATTATTGACCAGTCCACCGATGGGAGCAAGTTGCTGGCTAGCGAACGCGAACATCGGGCGATTTGGGTCAGCCATCACCACATGGGGAACCATGGATTAGAAGCGTGTTCCCAAAAGGAACAAGGTCGCCGAAGCGACCCTGTTCCGTCTGGATGCAGAGTGCTTAGTTGATCAAAATCCTGCGTCCTTCTTCCTGCTCGCGACGCGGAATCGTGAGCGTCAAGACACCATCATTGTAATCGGCACTAATGGCTGAATCATCGATCATTTTGCCGAGACGCAGACGACGAAAATATTTTCCAGTGTGTCGTTCCAGACGAATCAAGGTTTCACCGTCTTTTTCGACATTTTCGGATTTGCTTTCCGCCTCAATGGTCAACATTCCTTCTTTTATGCTGACAGACAAGTCGTCTCGATCAATACCCGGCAAATTCGCCTTGACTACATAGTTTTTCTCAGTCTCGATAATATCGAGCGGAGGAACGATATGCGACTGCGGAGTCTCGTACCTAGACATCAGACCATTGAAGAGATGATCGAAATCACCACTCAGGTTCCAGCCCTTCAAGGGAAGTTGTGTTAAAGCATTCATAGTATTTTCCTCATTGGTTAAAATGAATTGCCTTAAACTTATGGCGGCAGTATTTATATTTTCAATACTTTTCCTTTATTTTTTTAATATAAAGAATTTAGAGGGGTGCGAACGGCTTGCAAAGTCGCCCCGGTTTTGGGGTCAATGGCAACCACTGCAAGGCCCAGATTGGAGATTTCCCAGTCAGGTTCGATATCGAGTTCCACGAAAGTATTGGATTGTCCGGTATCGACTTCGTATGGCTGACTCCAGTAACGAACCAGAAATTCGTGGTGCAGTGTTGCACCCCAATTCTCTCCACCGTCGATTTTTCTAATAATGCCATTTTCGTAGATTGCAATATGTCCCTCTGCAGTACTTCCCGAAACATTGTCGAAAGTGATTTCTGCATGGAAACGTTGCGGAGCATTTCGGCCGACTTGAAGCTGGATGCTTACATTTGCAGGGGTTGCATTGTGCTTGCGGATCCGGTCATAAATCTGGGCGCCATTTCGGGTTTCCCGTCCGCTCACCACCAGCTCGGGGGTATAGATTGAGGCCTGCCGATTGACGTGTGCTATCCAGCGCTGGCGATCGGTATATTGTTTTTTTGAAAACGGATCAGGCCAGCCAAGACGATTCCAGTAATCAACATGAAAGGCCAGCGGTAGAGCATGAAAGTCTGGCCCGATGTGAGTTCCAAGTTCAGCCAGAAAACGATCAGCCGGCGGACAGCTGCTACAACCTTCCGAAGTATACAGTTCGACTAGTGGCGTTATGGTGCTTGCACTCGATACAACCAGAGTCTGGCCGGCACCTCCAGCCACTGCAATGCAGCATATTGCCAGCAACAGGAATTGGGCCATTCGTTTCAAGACAATGACTCCCCTGAATCAAGCAGGCCTCTGTATTGCCCATATCCAGCCTCCTCCAACTGATCGGCTGGAATAAACCGCAATGCTGCAGAATTGATACAGTAGCGAAGACCCGTTGGTGCCGGACCGTCAGAAAAAACATGCCCAAGGTGGGAATTGCCATGCAGGCTTCTTACCTCGGTCCTTGGCAAAAATAACTTGAAATCCCGTTTCTCGACAATTGATTCAGGAGCAATTGGCTGATAAAAACTCGGCCACCCGGTCCGTGAATCGAATTTGTGTATTGATGCAAATAGTGGTTCTCCACTGACGATGTCGACGTAGATGCCGGCCCTCTTCTCATCATGGTACTCATTCTCAAATGGCCGTTCCGTTGCGTCCTGCTGGGTGACCTGATACTGAATAGGAGTCAGGCTTTTCCGCAATTCCCGGTCGCTGGGTTTTGGATAGGATGTCATTATGGCTGTCACTCGTTTCGGGTATAAATCCAATCTAGGGTAGCCATCATACAGGCACGCGATTGCTCAATAGCCATGATCCAAGCAACCTGGGCAACTCCTCGATACTCTGCAGGATCATATCTGCATCAGACTCCAACTGGCCATGAGCTTGGGCCCCCGATAGCACGCCAACCGCCATGCCCGCCCTGGCGTTTTTTGCCATCTGCAAATCCTTGAGGCTGTCACCCACCACCATGACCTCGCCTTGTCGTAGACTGCACCTTTCACAGAAGGCTTGAACCATTCCCGGATCTGGCTTGACGCCATAGCCGCTGTCAGCCCCACATACGAATTCAAAAGCATGATGCAGGTCAAATGTCCTCAGCATGGCTCTTGCACTTGATTCATCATCCATCGTTGCAACTCCCAGTATAACCCCAAACGACTTAATTTCATGGATGAGCCGATGCAGATTATCCGTGATCGGTACAGGCTGAACCGATGAGAGAAAAAACTGACTTCGGATATGCTCCTGTTTTTCCCGTGTCAGACCGAACCCAAGCTCTCTTTCCCAGGTGCGGACTACGTCATCATTGCTTCCCGATGCCAAGACCGAGTCGGTTGTCCATTGCCGCATATCCGGGTCATATCCCCCGACAGCCATGAGGCGGTCAGCAAGTGCTGGCTTCTGGGCAAGGCCAGCAATGTATTCGGCGGCTTTCCGGTATGGCGGTATCCATGTCCTCTCCAGATCGAGCAATGTACCGTCCTTGTCAAACAGGATGCCTCGAATCATGACTTCAAATCCGTACCGAGGGACACCAGCAATACCCATCGGGATCCAGAATGAAGCACTCTCGTAAGCCATGTGGTTTGTCAGCTGTTTCCATCAGTATTTCGTATCCTGCTTCTCTGGCTTTTTGCTCAGCCTGGTCTGGCTGCACATTAAATAATCGTAGCTCGATACCACCACCTCTGGCCCCTGATTCGGGAAGCAGGGACGGGAGGGGATTTCTTGAGTAGGCATGATCGGCATGCAGCTGAAAGAGAATCCCGTCATGGGATAGCAGGGAATAGTCCTGACTGCACGACAATTTGGAAAAACCGAAAACCTGTTCCAGAAAACCGGCTATCCTCGCAACATCGGAAACCAGCAGATTCACGCCAAAGCCTTCCAGGGCATGTCCGACCTGAACAGCATCTGTCGGATCAAAGTCCGTCATTTCCAACTCCAAAAATGCATCCGGCAACTGCAGGTTCTTGGCCCAATATCCTGGTTGCCATTTTTAGCCCTTGCATCATCACATGTACCTGAAGGCTGTTACCGGTTTCGATCATAGCAAACATTGGAAGAGTTGGGCTAACTGCTCATGAAATTGCCTGTTGCTGCTTTCTGAATTGCGAGATTTTCTGTAACCGCTCTTCTCGTATTTTTTTCTTGATTTGATTGCCCATCGCGGTCTCGGGGACGGTGCTTGACCTCACTTGCGCTGCTATGCCTGCCTGATCGACCGAGATTGCAATCCGGTAGTATTCATCCAGCAAGTCGAGATGTGGCGCATCACTATTTTCGTAACCGGCCCGGCCACGACTGTCAGCCAGACAGCACTGTTTCAACTTTGTCATCGTTTCAGGTGATCGGAATGCGTTCAATTTTTCGAGCATCTTGAGTACCTTGCCGGGCTTCATCCTTGCAATTCGGTGTACCTCAAGATGATGGCGACACACTCGGAGAGCAAATTGACGATAGTTGCCCGGCACCTTTAGCCGCTCACACAGACGGGCAATGGGTTCCAGTCCGCTCATCTCATGCCCCTGATGTGAAGGCAGTATGTCAGCCGGAGTCTCTGCCTTGCCCAGATCATGCACCAAGACCGCAAATCGGGTCATTGGATCAACGGTGATTTTTTCTACTGCATCCAGAGACATCAAGACATGAATCCCCGTATCGATTTCCGGATGATATTTGGCCGTTTGCGGGATACCGAAGAGCCTGTCGATTTCGGGCAAGAGGCTTTTGAGTGCCTTGCAACGCTTGAGAGTGAGTATGAATTCAGCCATATCCGGACCGGCAAGCGCACTGGACAGCTCTTGCCAAATACGTTCCGGAACCAGTGTATCGACCTCACCATTGACAACCATCTCTGACATCATGATGAGTGTTTGTTCTGCTACTGAAAATCCCTGCCCACGGAATCGAGCTGCAAATCGAGCCGCCCTCAGAATTCGTACCGGATCCTCTCTGAATGCTTCCGAGACATGTCGAATGATCCGATTGTCGATGTCTGCAGCCCCGCCAAATGGATCGATCAGATTGCCCTTCGTATCCATGGCCATGGCGTTCATGGTCAGGTCCCGCCGGGCCAAATCTTCTTCGATGCCAACCTCCGGATCACAATTGAAAACGAAGCCGTGATAGCCTCGACCAATCTTTCTTTCGGTGCGGGCCAGCGCGTACTGTTCGTGGGTATGCGGGTGAAGAAATACCGGAAAGTCATTGCCAATCGGACGAAATCCAAGTTCAGCCATTTGTTCGGGCGAGGACCCCACAACCATCCAATCCCTTTCACTTTCGACATTCAGGCCCATGAGTCTGTCCCTGACTGCGCCACCAACCAGATATACTTCAAGTTCCTGCTCAGGATTTCTCATTTCAAGGCTTGAGGACCGATGATTTTCAGAATTCGATTATCGCATTGATTCGTTGCCCAGTGATGGTACTTTGCATGCCTGCAACCCGATTGAGAAGACTTGACATTGGTCCATTCCGGTAAAAAGCGCAACCATCTGCAGTGAGACTAAATCCACAAAAAGAAAAATGGATGTCCCATGTGCACGGACGACCAGAGCTTGAGCGGCCTCTTCTGGGCCATCGCAGAGATGCGTGGCGATTTCAAGCAATCCGAATATGACAGGTGATGCTGCCATTCGTTGTGCTTCGCCTACTCCTGTTTCTGTTTTTCAGGTTCCCGATCCGTCTTGCCTTCATGGCTGGAAAAGCCTCACATGTCCTTGAACCTGCACAGGCTCATTTTCAAACTGAGTCTCTATCCAGTCTTTTGGCCAGCAGATATATAATTCCCATCAAGTCATGGGGGGGGGGGGGTTGAGGAATTTTCAACCTTAAATCAGGAAATTTCGAGGTATTCGAAATGAGTTTTTCGCGGGTCCAGAACTATTTTACCAACAAAATTAGCTTGAACCTAAATCTGAGCCTTCCGGTGCAAAATACCGTAAGCCACTCCCATGCGCAATTCATGTGGCGCACAGTTACGATTTTCACTTCAAGGCTTGAAGACCGATGGTTTTTCAGAACTCGATTCCTTCATTGATTCGCTGCCTGATAATTGCTGCCTGTATTTTGCTGTCCGGATGCAGCCAACTCGGCTACCTTGTCCAGGCAGCCCGGGGACAACTCGAGATCACTTTCTCACGAGAACCCATCGATGAGGTGCTCGCAGGCAACCGGGCAGCCCCTGAAACCAGGGAACGCCTGGAACTTGTCAAGCGCATTCGTCAATTCGCAATTGAGGAACTGGACCTTCCGGAGAATTCGTCATACACCACATACAGCGAGCTTGGACGACGCCATGTCATCTGGAATGTCGTTGCAGCACCGCCTTATGACTTGACCCTCAAAACCTGGTGCTATCCGATTACGGGCTGCATATCGTACCGGGGTTACTTCTCGAAGAAAAAAGCGGGCAGCTATCAAGAGAGCCTGATCAGGGAGGGTTACGATACCGACCTTTACGGGGTCGCTGCCTATTCCACACTCGGATGGCTGAGTGACCCTGTGCTGGATACCTTCCTGTTCTATCCGGATTATGCGCTCGCCGGCCTGATATTTCACGAATTGGCCCACCAAGTGCTCTATGTGAAAGACGATTCAGCGTTCAATGAGGCATTTGCGACCGCGGTGGAACAAGAGGGAGTGGAGCGATGGATGCGGGCCGAAGGCAATACAGGGCAAATCTTCCAATATCGTAGCGCAAAGAAGAAAAACGCGAGAATTATCGAGCTCATACTGGATTACCGGGAACGCCTGGGCAATGTCTACGAAAATTCCAGTGAACGTGAGCTGGCCGAAGAAAAGGCAAGGGTGCTAGGGGAAATGACCGGTGCCTACCAGTCCCTGTCCGAGTCCGGTTCTGGGACTCGATTCTGGGATCAATGGTTTGAAGAAGGGGTCAACAATGCGCGACTGGGCGGTATTGCAACCTACCACAGGCTGGTTCCCGCTTTTCGGGCAGTTCTCTCCAAGTCAGAATCAATGGCGATGTTTTACAAGACTGTTGCCGACCAGGGCAAGATGCCGATTGCAGAACGCCATGCCTGGCTCCTGAGGCAAATGCATGCGAGCGACCCTTGAAATGATTTTTGATAATGGACCAGGGGCCACTGAGTTCGCCTGAACAAGCCAACGAGACATTTCCATATTGGGGTGAAGCATTCGGACATATGCTGCTGCCAGCATGCCGGCAGACAGAACGGTACCTGCAAAGCCATCAAGAATGCGGGCAAAGTACAGTCTACAGTCAGAATTGAAATGACTCGGCCGACCCTCTATCTCGGCCCGGCTGATCGTGACTCCCATCTCTTCAATCACACCGCGCGCTATGGCCCCGGATGCAGGGGGGTTCTTCATCTTGGTGCTCATTATGAAGCCTCCCGGCCAGTCAGCCACAGTCAGTCAATTCGATATTTTCCGCTTCACCGTCGACAAACCGGAAAATGATCTGCCAGTTCCGCTTGACCCTTACACTCCAGCACACCTGAAGAGAACCCGCCAGGGAATGAAGGGGATAGCCCGGAATGTCCATGTCCTGCACCTTACTGGCAACACCGAGAGCAGCCAGAATTGTTGCGGATACGCCGAACACGCGACGGATTCAGGCCCCGTGCATCGTCCTCCTTGTAAAACTTCTGCAGTGACCGGATACGGAACTTCATGGCCTGTTACGGTACGCAATGCGTATCACACATTCAACACGGTTGCCGAAATTCCTGAGTTAGAAAAACCTTCGTACTGCCGAATAATATTGTTCTCGTCATTTTCATCTCATTCGGGTTCATGTTGAACTGCCTTGATTAATAATGGATTGGAGATTGCCCCATAACCTTTTGTCGAGAAGTCGAACTACGGTTTCTTCTTGAACTCTCCCTTTTGCTGAATGAACCAAGGCCTTTTCATGTTGCACGGTTTGTGAAGACAGGAGAATTCGTCCAATTTTCCATCCGTGATACACCGGATTCGGCACTTCTTTTCTCAGCAAAGCCGACTTGTGCTATTTGCACTTTGTCGAAACAGGGATGGGCGTGCCCTCATCAGAAAATAATACCTTCCGAGGAGACGGGTGTGCGACCAAGCCCCGTCTACTCGGAGATAACCTCTTTGGTAATATCACATTCTCCCGATTTGCGATTTACAGGGTTCGCACGACTGCCCGGCCCGATATGCACCTCTCCCCTCAGATCGGCAAGATGGACTTGCCTTTCCCTTTCAGCATAGCGCAACCGATCTTGATCGCTTTTGTGGTCATGACATTTGGGGCAGCTTACTCCCTTGACGTATTTGTCACTCTGCTTGTCAGATTCGCTGATTGGTCTTCGACAAGCATGGCACTGGTCGTATTCACCACTTGTGAGGTTTTCATCTAGGGTCATGCGGTCATCAAACACGAAACATTCCCCTTCCCAGCTTGATTGATCGCCCGGAAATGCTGCGAGATAGTTCAGGATCCCGCCCTGCAACTGGAAGACTTCCCTGAATCCGTTTTGTTTGAGATATGCCGATGCCTTTTCGCAACGGATCCCTCCTGTGCAATACATGGCAATTTTCGGGCTCTGCTCCGGATCCAGATGTTGTTTGACATAATCCGGAAAATCCCTGAAAGTAGCCGTACCCGGAGATACTGCCCCCTTGAAGCATCCTACTTCCACTTCATAGTCATTGCGGGTATCAATGAGCAGAACTTCCGGATCTTCAATCAATGCATCCCATTCATTCGGATTGACATATGTACCGGCCTGCTCAACCGGATTAACCCCTTCAACTCCCAAGGTCACTATTTCCCTTTTTATCTTGACTTTGGTTCTCTTGAATGGCGGGTTCTCGCACCATGACTCTCTGACTTGCAGGCTCGACAAGCCTAGTCGGCTTTGCAGCCACCCGAAAAACTGCAAGGTTCGGTTTTCCGGGCCCGCGACTGTGCCATTAATCCCCTCCGGCGCCAGCAAGACTGTCCCACACATTTCAGCCCCAATCAAACGGGATTTGATCAACCCTTGCAATAACGCAAGATCCTCGAGCCGCATAAACCGGTAGAACGCACAAACACGATAGGACATTGGGGCATTACCTGCCGAACAGGCAGTGTTCCTGATCCCTGACAATTTCACCGGATTATCCATGTCAAGCACCCTGAAGGGCACATCCGGCCAGGGTAATCCTGTGCATGAGCCGACGTTCGCCCGGATAGTCGTTGACTGCCTTATGCATAACTGCCCTATTGTCCCAAAAAGCGATCGTACCAGGGCTCCAGCTGAAGCGCATTACGAATTGATCTTGCGTAGAGTGCCGATACAGGTACTCGAGCAGAGGTCGTGATTCCGGTTCAGTCCAGTCCTCAAAATGGGTCGTGAAATCAGGATTTACGTACAGGGCCTTGCGACCACTTATCGGGTGCTTGATAACTACAGGGTGTATGGACCGCTGGATCGCCTTTTCGCCGCCATGAAACCGATCGTCGTCATGCTCCTTAGCCTGGACAGCTTCGGTACTGAAGACATGTGCGCTGCTGTGGACGGCACTGAGATGATCGAGAGCATGTTTCAATCCCTCGGAAAGGGCATCATAGGCCATGTACATGTTTGCAAAGTGTGTGTCCCCTCCTGTTGAAGGCACCTCTCTGGCATATAGGATTGACCCACGAGCCGGCTCTGCATCATAGGAATGGTCAGTATGCCAGGTCTCGCCGACAACCGTTTCATGTTTGGGCTCTTTTCTTACCATCGCAATTTGCGGATACCCCTCAACTCGTTCAAAAAAGCGATTGGCGACAATCTTTCCCCAGCGTCGAGCAAAGGCGATATGCTGTTCACAATCAAGATTCTGATCGCGGATAAATACTACGCCATTACTATTCTGCGCAGTTGCCACCCCATCCAGCTCGACATCGGACATCCGATTTACGTCCACATCGAAGAACTCGACTCCGAATGGACCGGGTGAAGGAATAGACTTCATGTTTTTTCGATCATTACTGCTTAATCAATCAATGATGGATTTCATTTGACCAATGACCACTGAACGGCTTTTCCATTCCGATTATCGATAAATTATCGATATCCGGATATGCATTGATAACCCGTTTCATGCCCTGTCCAATCCATGCTGATGCAACGATTACAACCAAAAGAACAGCGGATAACAGGCCCAAGACGGTTTTCCCTAATTTTACAACTTCATTTGCCCGCACAGAATAGGCAACAAATCCCGCTCAAAACCCTTGACCACCAACCCCGCATGTCTCTATTATGGAACACAAACAACACTTGGCCCCACACCAGGCACAGGAAGCTCTTAACTGCCAGGACTCCTCTCTGAATTGGCAATTGCTTGACTCTCTCCCGTTTCATGGCCCATATCGTCCCATCTGATCTATCCGAGCTCTACCTGGCAGGCTCACATAATCCGGAAATACCGGTTTTGAAAATGCTTGGAGATGAATTGCCGGATAATTATACGGTCTTCCATGGAGTGCACTGGTCTCAGGAAAATTCAAATTGGACACTTTTTGGGGAGATCGATTTCGTTGTCCTGAATCAATCCGGCAAGGTTTTGGTCATCGAACAGAAGAATGGCCCTCTTGAAGAGACCAAAGACGG
Organism: Arenicellales bacterium; assembly: GCA_028285825.1. Taxonomy (GTDB): domain Bacteria; phylum Pseudomonadota; class Gammaproteobacteria; order Arenicellales; family Poriferihabitantaceae; genus Poriferihabitans; species Poriferihabitans thioversatilis. The sequence continues at coordinate 25,457 of JAPYNK010000177.1, forward strand.
ACTTGTGAAGCGCTATGGCGATCATGAGAAAAATCCGGTTCAACAACTTCAGCGTTCAATTAACAGGGTTCGGGAAAAATTCAGGAGCGCAAACCCGCAACATTCCCTCACGGACATCGATTACCTCGTTTACTGCCCGGATTACAAGGTTCGGCACACCAATGCAGCAGGGGTCGGCACGGGTCGGATCGTGGACGCCCGCTCAAAATACCTCCTTGCGAAAAAAATAGAAAAGATACTGGGCAAAGGAAAAAGGTCGGCAGATGGTTCTCATGCTCTGCTTCAACCGACCCCTTTCCGATCAACTCAGGCAGAGTATCGGAGCAGCCGGCAGGGTAAATACATTTCTGGGGTTTTGCGATGAATTTCTCCGGTCGGCCGGCAAACCGGTCAACTTTGATTCCGCAGTCGCAAATCCATATTTCTGGAACACCGTACTTGACCGAATCGTGGGTGTTGAAATACCGGATGAATGGAAGTACGACTCGTTGATCGTGGATGAGGGCCAGGATTTTGAACAGGAGTGGTTTGAAATCATTCAACTGTTTCTTCATGACAATGCCAATATTCTATGGCTGGAGGATAGAGATCAAAATCTCTATGGCAAACCCCGGGTTAGTCTCGATGATTTTGCTGTCGGTCAATTCGTTGGCTACCACTATCAAGTCAACTATCGTTCACCCGAATCGATTGCACGGTTCATCCTGCAAACTCTGCCCTTTGAATTTGAGCAGGGGAACAACCGGCTCGGGCTTGGCGTCAAAATACATGCATACAACGAGGCTGAGGAGCAGTCCGGCATTGTCTCGAATATCGTTGAAAAATTGATAAAGGATGGTTTCACCTACCGTCAAATTATTGTGCTTGCGTGCTGTGGACTTCGAAGATCCACTTTCCATGATCTGAGCACGGTGGGCAATTTATCCTTGCGAAAATTTACCGAATACGATGATAATGGCCAGCAATGCTACAGCCCCGGAGACCTCCGGTTTGATAGCGTCTACCGCTTCAAGGGGCTGGAAATGCCTGCCGTGATCCTGGTCGATGTCGATCCGGATGAAGACAGTCTCGATAGCTTCAATACGGTACTCTATTGCGGCATGACTCGGGCTTCCATCCGACTGGAGATGGCTGTGAAAAAACAAAACCCCCTTAACCGACGTTTTCTGAATTGGAAATCCTGATCCTTTGTGGTTAAATCGAGGCTATCAGACTGCCTGACAGGAATTTTTTCGTCTCCGGACTGACTCAAGCTGGAATAAGGCCAACACAACAATCATGTCCCGTACACCACTTCCCCATCACAGCCACGGCCCCGGCGATATCGAACTGAGGGTCAGTCGTCTTGAAAAGCTTCTGGTTGACAAGGGATTGGTGGACCCGGCCGCGATGGACGCACTGGTCGATACCTACGAGAATCGGGTCGGACCAAGGAATGGTGCGCATGTCGTAGCCAGGGCATGGACCGATGAAAACTACAGGAAGCGACTTCTGGAGAATGCGACCGAGTCCATCATGGAGCTCGGCTATCGGGGACGGCAGGGTGAACACATGCAGGTCGTCGAAAATACCAGCAAAGTCCACAACATGGTGGTCTGTACGCTCTGCTCGTGCTATCCGTGGCCGGTTCTTGGATTACCGCCGACCTGGTACAAGGCTTCCAGCTATCGCGCCCGCGCTGTCAGTGAGCCAAGAGCGGTACTTGCTGAATTTGGTGTAGAGCTTGCAAAGGATGTCGAAATCAGGGTCTGGGATTCAACGGCAGAAATTCGCTACCTGGTTCTGCCTCAACGTCCTGTCGGTACCGAAGACTTCAATGAAAACGAGCTGGCAAAACTGGTCACTCGAGACTCCATGATTGGTGTTGGTGTGGTCCAATCGCCACAATCTTGATGATGAATTCCACTCACGATCTAGGTGGCACTCACGGACACGGGCCGATTGATCGGAGTCAGGCTGTAGACTTTTCAAACGACTGGGAACGGAAGATTTTTGGCATGACACTGGCCTGTGGGATGCTGGGAAAATGGAATCTCGATGAAAGTCGCCATGCCCGTGAAACCATGAAGCCCGGTGACTATCTGAACAGCAGCTATTACGAGCACTGGCTCCATGGGCTGGAGGAATTACTGTTGGCAAAGGGCCTCATTTCAGAGCAGGAATTGAATTCCGGCATTTCCGAGAATGGGGAGGCCAACAGGGCAGTTTCTGTCGATCGAATACCCGGCATTCTGGGCAAGGGAGCACCGGCGAGCATGAAAACCGATCAGAAACCCGGGTTTCATGCCGGCCAGGCGGTACGGGTCCGAAATTTCAACCCCAAATCCCATACCCGTGCACCGCGGTATATTCGGGGTCGCCAGGGCGTTGTGGTTAACCATCATGGCGCACACGTTTTTGCCGATCAGCATGCCGGAACAGGCGAAAAGATTCCCATGCATCTTTACTGTGTCCGGTTTGAGGCTGAAGAAGTCTGGGGAACTGAGGATGCCGAATCGAGAGTGGCGTTGCACCTTGACCTCTTCGAACCCTACCTTGATGCCGTCCAGTGACAAGGATTCGTCCACTTCCGGGGCAGCCCGAGTCCGGAGGCGAACCGGTTTTTGATGCGCCCTGGCAGGCACGTGCATTTGCGATGGCCGTGCATCTGAATGAACAGGGGGTTTTTTCGTGGACAGAATGGTCTGATCAACTTGCAGGACTGATCAAAAACCACGAAATGCACGCGGCAATCCACAATAGCGATGACTATTATCGGATATGGCTGAAAGCTCTGGAGGATATTGCAAAAGACATGAAATAACCGCGTCCAGAGGGCCGGGCTTGCCAATTCATTGTGCTCCCTATGTGCATACGTTATTCAACAGTATAACGAATCCGAAATCATGCCCATGTTTCGGCAATGCCGGAAAGGCAGTTCCGGGGCACTTGACCGGAACCGGGGCCTTTCTTACTCCGGTCTGGCATCCAGCCATACATTCAGTTGTGTTTCTGAAATGCCAAGCCCGGCGATTACGCCTGCATGCAGGGAGTCCAGGTCAGCGAGCGTCATTGCCATGAATTTATCAAACTCTTCTATATCCCTTTCAGCACAGTATTTCTCGATGTGATTTTCGATATCCTTGCCGTGCAACCCCTCTCGAACGACCATGCCCATCGCTTCTTTTCGCTGCTGACGGTACTGGATTCGAAAGGCATCGATTCCACCCAAAGACTCCTTTGCGAGGCCATACTGCCTACAGGAACACACATAAGCCCAGCAGAACAGATCCAGCATGGGTTTAATATTGTTTTTTTCGTAAACCGCCAATAATGCCGCAGTATAGTCATTGCCTGACACATCCGTGAAACTCAGTGGACACAGGTTCTTCTTGATAAACGGAATATTGCAGCTCAGCCTCGAAGTCCTATATCGATTTCCATCTTCCGGATGTTTCCGCAGGCTTCGGGATTTGCAAGCAGGTCCTGTGCCAGCAAATTGTGGAGGTTGAAAACTGTAAACAGGTTCGGCTCGATATCCTGTGCGTTATCCACAAGAAATAATATGGCCTCCTTGTGATTCATGATCATGACGGTTTCCTCATCAGCCTTGCCTTCAGCACTCATGCCTTCCTGCACAAGTTTTCGGGTATCCAGTCTTGAGTAGGTATTGCCCTCCAGCCGACTGGAGTTATAGGATAGGTCAATCAGGAGTCGCCGGTAAATTTGACGTGCGTAGGTTCCCGCTGCCAATACATGGTCAAACCGCTTTCCGGCCTTGAGCAGCGCATCTCGCCGCTCCTTGGGAACATATACGGTCTCGTTTGGAGTATAGCCCTCGATAAATTCTCTTTTATAGGACGCTTTTTCGCGCGCATGAAGCGGCAAGCCGAGAAATTCCAGGGCTTTTCTGCTTTCCAGACTGAATGCCTTGCTTTCTTCCTGGATTTTTTGTCCTTTAAATTCCGGTTGAGGAAATGGAATTGGATAGTATTTCGTCGCTTTTCTGTCGCCGGTTTTTCGTATTCGTTCCTCCTTTGCAAGAAGCGACAAAATTCTCTGTAATGTTTTTATATTTATGGAAAATGAAAGATTTTCCATAATCTGACCACGCGAAAGGCCCCGTGAATTTCTTCCCAACAGGTTCACGATCTCGGTTATCTGTTCATTTCTATTCTGTCTCATATATGTCTCTATATTTGTCTCTTAAACCATAGTAGTTGGTTTTAGGGACAAATGCAACTCTGCCCCCCAGTCCCTGAATGGATCACTCCGAGATCACCCTAGAGGCAGGGCTTCCTGTACCGTGAGTTCCAGACTCGAAAACATCTGTTAGGAAAACTTCAACCTTTCGAAAATGGGAGCATGCAGGGCACTGGATATACTTTCATGTTCCGTATGTCTTGGATTAGGGCTGTTTTTCCACAGATGAGCAGTCCCCACTGTCGGGGACTTCAATCATCCCGTACGCCATGCAGTTGTAGATATGTCATTGACCCGGAAACCGCGTCGCATAAACCTTGGCGGAGGGAAATCATGAATTGTGGGGCGCCCAAAAAAATGAAATCAGGTTTGAGTCGAGGTTTCGTCGACTCTCAGTTTTTCAAGCAGTTCAATTCGCGCAGCCTGATATCGTTCGATGCTGGACAGCTTGACATGACCGAACCCTCTCACCATATCCGGCAATTCGGCAAGTTGCCAAAGCATCTCCGGATCAGATCGACCAGAACCGTTCAGTATCAACTGAACATCCTTTTCATACTCCCTGATCAAGGAGCGTTCCAGCCTTCTCTCCCGAGTCCTGCCAAATACATCCCAGAACGTCCCGCGCACTCCCTTGAGCCTCGCCAGGAAACGCAGCAGCATCAGCAACCCGCCTGGAAATTTTCGTTTCAGCGGATGGCCCGTATGCGGATCACGCTTCGACAGCCCCGGCGGGGCCATCAGAAAATTCACCGCATAACTCCCCTGATAGCTCTCCCTGACCTCATCCAGAAAACCGGATTCCGTATACAGTCGGGCGATTTCGTATTCATCCTTGTACGCCAGCAGCTTGAAATAATTTTTCATCACGGCCCTGGTTAAAGGCAATTCAGAATCCGCACCATCCGCTTCTTCAAAATCCCGCACCTGCTGCACATGATTCCGATAGCGATCCGCATATTGTTGATTCTGGTAACCGATCAAATGCCGATACCGGTAGTCAATCATCTCATCCAGGGTTTTGGGAATGCCATCTGCTTCATTGAGATTGGCTTTCTCCTCGATTAGACCAAGATCAACCACCGCCTGTCTGCCAAGCCTGAAAGCCTGTCGATTAAGGTCAATGGCAACGCCATTCAATTCGATGGCATGGAAAATCGAGGCCTCTGAAACCGGAATCTGTCCATTCTGATAGGCATAGCCCAGCAGGAACAAATTACTTGCAATCGAGTTTCCGAGAAGGTTTCGGGCAATTTTTGTGGCATTGATAAAATCACTCTTGCCCTCGCCAGTCTCCCGAATAATATGCGATTTCATGATATCAGCGGGAAACTGGTAGTCCGAATCAAGAATGAAATCTGCAGTCGGGCTCTCATGGGAGTTAACCACAGCTTGTGAGCGACTGGGTCTCAAGCGAGCCAGACTATCCCGCCCCGAAGCCACCACCAGATCACAACCCAGCAAAAGATCGGTTTCACCATCGGGAATCCTGACAGCCAGGATATCGTCTTGCGCGTTGGCAATACGTACATGACTCACCACCGCCCCGAATTTTTGCGCAAGACCGGTCTGATTCAAGGTTGCACAGCCCTTGCCTTCCAGATGTGCAGCCATCGCCAGAAGCGAACCAACAGTGAGCACACCCGTCCCTCCAATTCCAGCCACCAGAATATTCCAGCTTCGTTCTATTGCCGGCAATTCAGGATTCGGTGGATCAATATCCAGACCCTCATCCCGTTTCCGTTTTGCAGGGATGTAATTCCCCCCGGTCACCGTCACAAAACTCGGGCAAAAACCCTTGAGGCAGCTGAAGTCGTGATTACAGGCATTCTGATCAATTTGCCGCTTGGTTCCAAGAGCCGTATTCCTGGGCAATACTGACAGGCAGTTTGACTGAACGCTGCAATCTCCACAAGCCTCGCAGATGTCAGGATGAATAAACACCCGAACCGGACTTTGCGGCATCTCTCCTCGACTTCTGCGTCGGCGCTTCTCTGCAGCACAGGTCTGATCAAATACGATCACACTGGTGCCCTTAACCTGCCTGATCTCTTCCTGGAGACGGTCAAAATCGGATTTTGGATGAACCGTAATTCCGTTATAGCCGCTTAAGCCATGCTTTATCTCCCGGTAGTTTTCCGATACGACGGCCAGACGCTTCACTCCCTCGGCTTTTAACTGGGAGACGATTTCAGGTACCTGCATCACTCCCTCTACCGGTTGACCACCGGTCATCGCCACCGCATCGTTGTACAGCAGCTTATAGGTGATATTCACGCCAGAAGCGATGGCTGCACGAATCGCCAGAATGCCGCTATGGAAATAAGTTCCGTCTCCAATATTCTGAAACACATGCGGAATTTCCGTGAACGGTGCCTGCCCAATCCATGCGGCACCTTCTCCTCCCATCTGGGTAAAGGTCTCGGTTTTTCGATCCATCCACTTGACCATGTAGTGGCATCCAATCCCCGCCATTCCAAAACTGTCCTTCGGAACCCTGGTCGATGTATTGTGCGGGCATCCCGAACAAAAATATGGCGTTCGCGTAATTGAACTGACCTGGTTCGATAATCTTTGTTCCTTGGCATCCAGAAACCGCAGCCGTTCACGAATGCTCTCGCTGTCATAAAACCTGAGCACGCGAGTTCCAATCGCTCGTGCAACCATAGCCGGCGTCAACTCGCTCAAGTTGGTCACCAAATCCTTGCCGTCCTCATCGAATTCTCCAACTACAACAGGTCGGGCTGCAACGGGCCAGTTATACAGCTGTCCGGTAATCTGGTCTTCGAGAATGCTGCGTTTTTCCTCGACCACCAGAATCTCGCTGAGCCCACGCGCAAACTCATGAGTGGAAATCGGCTCAAGTGGCCAACTCATCCCAACCTTGAAGACGCGAATTCCGATTTGACTGGCAGTTTCCCTGTCAATCCCCAGATCATTCATGGCCTCCATGACATCCAGATAGGATTTTCCCGAAGTTACGATGCCCAGTCTCGGATTATCGGTATTCACCATGATCCGATTCAGATGGTTACTGTGGGCGAAGGCACGCGCCGCATAAATCCGGTAGCGGTTCAATAGCCGCTCCTGTTCCAGAGGCGTGGTCGGCCACTGGGCGTTCAAGCCTTCGGGAGGGATTTCACAATCCTCCGGCAATACGATATTGATCCGGCCTTCATCAAGATCCGCCGAGACGGCTGTGTCCATATTTTCCGTAATCGCCTTCATGGCTACCCAACAGCCACTGAACCGGGACAGACCCCAGCCAATGATTCCGTAGTCAAGCACATCCTGTACATTGGCTGGATTCAATACCGGAACCGATGCACCGATGAAATTGTGCTCGCTTTGATGCGGCAGGGTGGAAGATTTACAGGCGTGGTCGTCTCCGGCCAGAGCAAGCACCCCCCCGTAGCGGGTTGTACCGAATATGTTGGCATGCTTGATGACATCCATGCTGCGATCGACACCCGGTCCCTTTCCATACCACATGGAAAAAATGCCGTCATGCCGGGCGCCCGGAAGAAGGTGTGTTTGCTGGGTACCCCAGACTGCCGTAGCTGCCAGATCCTCATTGACGCCTGGCTGAAACACAATGTTGTGTCGATCCAGCCAGGACTGGGCTTTCCAGAGCGACTGATCCAGCGTACCCAGCGGAGAGCCGCGATAGCCGGAAATGAAGCCTGCAGTATTGAGGCCTGCCTCAAGATCACGACGGGCCTGCATCATCGGCAGTCGAACCAGTGCCTCAATTCCGGTCATGAACGCACGCCCGGCAGTCAGTGAATACTTGTCATCCAGAGACGCCTTGCCAAGATCATGTGGAATGGGCTTGTTCATGAGTCCTATGATAATACCTTTAGAGGGTAATTTGATACGGAAAAAACCTGCTGAAAAAACACGGGACATCGCCAGGCATACGGGTGTCGGCAAGTGACCGATCCGCGATCCGGTCATTGCCGTGCTTCATGCACAACACGCAGAATTGCTGCGGT